>JALEWR010000195.1 GCA_022783515.1 Prevotella sp. | reverse complement strand
TTCTCGTCATCTATATAATCGGTTACCCCCATCACGCCATCCAAACCCTGTGCCAAAGCATCCTTAAACGCTTGCACATAGCGTCTAAACTCTTCTTCCTGAAAGATGGTATCCACTGTGGTTAAGACAAAAGAACTGTCCTTGAGATACTCGCTCAACTCAAAAAAACTGTGCATCGAACTGGGAGTTGTCTTCACCACAATGCGTAAAGGCACAGTCTTTCCATTCAAACCCTGCTGGTGCAGTTCGCTCAAATGCTGGCGAACCAATGGAGAAAGGTCATTGCAAATAACCACAATTTCTTCTGCATCATTATCCATAAACACACGGATAAGTCTGTCTATCAGTTTTTCTCCATTCACTTTCACCAAAGGCTTAGGAGATGTTACACCCTCTTGTGCCAACCGCGAGCCTTCGCCGGCTGCTATAATTGCATATTTCATTATCGCTGATAACTTTCGTTTAACCCCAATCAGTCGTTAGAAACCTATGTGACGGGTAATTATTCCTTTTTCATTTACAAAGATATATATATATATGCGAGGATAAAAACTTTTTCAACCTTTTTTGTTTTCATCCTTATCCATTAACCAAATGCATAGACACAAGAAAGCCGATTAAGCTCTTTTCAGCAGTTTTCCACTGGGCTTAATCGGCTTTCTCTTATTCTTTATTCTATGAAATTCGTCTTATTCCATGAATTTCTTCGTTGCTCTCAACTGTCTACGCATGATGCTAAGAAGCTCTTGACTTTCTTGCAGGATGTTGAGATAAAGGAGCGACACTTGATATTCGCTGCTATCGATTTCGTCGTGCAAACGGTCTATATGACGTTTACGCAACACAGAGAGTTCGTCTTTACATTCATCGGCTTGCAAAAGAATTTCTCTGTAGCGACTAAACTCACGCTCGCTGATATACTTTTCAGTGGTTAGCATCAATTCGTTGATACGCAATCGCACGGGTTCAAACTCTTCCATCAATGCCTTAGGCAGCGGATTGAAATTGTTTTCCACATGCTCTTTGATGGGTTCTACCACACGCAGCAAGCAATACATATACTGTTCGCAACTGTTGATTGCTACATGGAACCATGTATTGCTTTCAATAGCCAAATCGCGAGGTGCTTTTTTCAATACCAACAACTCCTGCTTGCGATATTTCCGCAAGGTGTTTCGTTCTTCTTTCAGCTCTATCACACTTCTACGAAGATGTTTCACCTTCTCGTTGGCAAAACCCATGATAATCTTGTTGTATTGTTCCAAGACGAAGTGTGTGGTGAAACTCTGTGTCTTACTTACATGCTTCTGTAGCAAGTCCCAAACAATCATGGGATCTTCGGTACGCATCATCAGGCGATAAGCGTTCTCGTTTGCATCTTCGGTCTTCTTCTTGCCAACAGCACCACTACCCTTAATGAGCATGAACACCACCAAAATCATAAAGCCTACCATCGCCACAAAACCACCGAAATACATTGCCAAGCAAACCAAACCGGCTGCAACAAAGGCAGCACCGGCAGTGATAAACCAACCACCAATAACAGACAGCACACCTGTTACACGGAAAACAGCACTCTCACGGCTCCATGCCCGGTCGGCCAAACTGGTACCCATTGCCACCATAAAAGTTACATAGGTGGTAGAAAGGGGCAATTTGTAGTTAGTTCCGATAACAATGAGGATAGATGCCAACACCAAGTTGATGGCAGCACGGATAATATCATAAGCTGCACCTTCTTCCATTGTCTTCTCTGCTTGATTGAAACGACTGTTCACCCACGCTGCCACAGGAGCAGGAACAAAGCGAGAGAGCGAGGTGCCGAAATCTTGAGTGGCACGCACAATGCTACGAGCGGCTTTAGAAGAACCGAACATTTGGTCGCCTTCATCTTGTCGAGAAAGGTCCACGCTGGTTTTAATCACGTTGTGAGCCTTCTTAGATGTAGCCATGGCTACAATCATAACAACACCGGCAGCCATAAGATAAATGGGCGGAGTTTTGGCACTTTCCATCAACGAATGCATGAGGTATCCATCATAATTGCCTGCTCCATTTGCCATATAATCGATATATGAGTCGAGTCCCGCCAAAGGAATACCAATAAAGTTAACCAAGTCGTTACCGGAAAAAGCCATAGCTAAGGCGAAAGTTCCCATGAGAACGATAATCTTAAAGATATTCACCTTTAAAAGATGCAACACTTCCATCACAATGGTAGACACCACCAAAATGCCTAACATCAACATACCTGTATGGTCGTTAATCCACTGACGCGACTCTTCAGCTAAGTAAGGCGACTTGCCAACACCTTTTACAAAGATAAAATAAGAAAGGGCGGTAAAGGCTATACCACTAAAAATAGCTCCTGCATAAGCCAAACGCTTCTTGTAATTAAAGGTAAAGACCAAACGTGTGAGCCACTGAACCAGCACACCAAAGACAAAGGCGATGGCTACGGATACAAAGATGGCGATAATTACATTTAAGGCTTTGTCAGAGTTCATCAAGTCGGCATAGGTGAGCGAACCGTCGCCTGCCATCTTGATTAATGCCATAACAAACGTTGCTCCCAACAATTCAAACACCAAAGAAACTGTGGTTGAGGTGGGCAAACCCAACGAATTAAACATGTCGAGGATGATGACATCGGTTACCATAACCGCCAAGAAGATAATCATCATCTGATTAAAAGTGTAATAATCGGGCTTGGCTATGCCATGACGGGCCAAGTCCATCATTCCAGTAGATAACACAGCACCTACAGCCACACCCACAGAGGCGATGATAATGATGGTTCTAAACTTGGCTACACGAGCTCCTACAGCCGATTGCAAAAAGTTCACCGCGTCATTACTCACCCCAACAAAGAGGTCGAACACTGCTAAACAAAGCAGAAAAATGACAATGCACAAATAAATTGTATCCATATTTAATAATTTATAATCATGTCTTTTATTGGAATGTTGGCTTGCTCCTGACTGTCATTCGTCGTGACTTTCCAGAAGTCTCCACCCTTTTTCACGCTGCAAATTTATTATCTCTATGTTACAAGATATTTAAAGTGATGTTTCATTTTTATTACAATTCTCTTCCAATACCTTATCTTAAGTTCTGCAACTCAGATTAAATTGATTAGCAAAACAGACCATATAAAACGCAAAACAAGCTGAATCGCTCTGCAATCAGCCTGTTTTGTATTGTTGAAATAATGCTTTTGCTGTCTTAACAACTTACAATTCGCTCTCCAACTGGTTAAAAGTAGAAATGCTCATGTCGCCTCTGTCAAAACCAAGCTTAAACCATCGCATGCGTTGTTCGCTGGTTCCGTGTGTAAAGGAGTCGGGTTGGGAATGTCCATGAGCCTTCTCCTGCAAATAGTTATCGCCAATCTTCTCGGCACAATCAATAGCTTCTTCAAAGTCGCCTTCTTCCAATGAACCGTATCGAGCCTGGTCGTGATGTGCCCAAACACCAGCATAATAATCGGCCAACAGCTCCAAACGCACACTCACCTTATTGGCTTCTGTCTTACTCATACCATTCATCTGACTATGAGCTTCGCCCAAAATGCCTAAGAGATTTTCCACATGATGCCCCACTTCATGAGCGATGACATAAGCATAGGCAAAGTCGCCGTCAGCTCCTAAGTTGCGTTTCATCTGCAAAAAGAATGATAAGTCGATATATAACTTTTGGTCTGCCGAACAATAAAATGGCCCTACCGCCGACGAAGCACTGCCACAAGCACTGTTAACGCTGTTGGTGAAAAGCACCAACTTGGGTGGCGTGTAAGTTCTTCCCATCTCTTGGAAAAGTTCAGTCCATACATCTTCCGTTCCGGCCAATATTTGGCGTGAAAACTTAGCCAATTCTTCCTCTTCGGGAGAAAACTGTTGTTGCACTTGTTCTGTTGCGGGATCTTGCATCGCATACTGGTTTCCAACTTGGTGCAAAACAGCTTCCAAAGGATTCTGGCCTGTGAAATAAGCAATGACTGCCACAAGGATGATACCACCAATTCCACCAATTCCGGCTTTCTTTCCACCTCCCATACCACGGCGGTCTTCAACGTTGTTGCTCTCTCTTCTTCCGTCTAATCGCATACTCTTGATTCTTTAACAACCTCTCATTTTTTGAAAGGGTTTTGGGTTATTAATAATTATTATGACAACAAAATTACAAAGAATTGATGAAATAAAGCGAATAATGCCCATTTGCATCGCCTTCATACTGCATTTTATGGTAATAAATCGATGATTTTTTGGTCGGCTGCCGCCCATTTCAATCGGTCGAACTCGCTTTTCTCCAACCATTGATAATCCAAATGGTTCAAAAGTTTCAGTTGTCCTTCACCCGGCTTGCACCAATAAGCATGAATGCAAACGGTATAGTCGGGATATTGGTGTTCGATCATGCCAATCTGGCGTCCCACAAAGATATCCCAGTCGAGTTCTTCCTTAATTTCTCGCAAGAGGGCTTCATAACTATTCTCGCCTTCTTCAATCTTTCCGCCGGGAAATTCCCATTTCTCCGACACATAGTCGGGACCCTTACGGCAACGCTGCATACAAAGATACTTATTGCCCTCTTTCATCACTGCAGCCACCACATTAATAACTTTTTCCTTCATACTTTTCTGTTTTAATTTGTCAACTCTTCAATCGTATTCACTCCGAGCAAAGGTCAAACGTTTTTATTCTTCAATAAGCTAAGTTAGATAATATTCTTGGTTGAACCATCAAAAATACATACATTTGCAAGAAAAACAAGACATATGGGTATGATTATAGGTATAGACGTGGGTATTAGCACCACAAAAATTGTGGGAGTGGACAATAACGGCGTGGTTATCTCGCCCTTACGAATTAAAGCTACCGACCCTGTTACATCGCTATATGGTGCATTTGGAAAATATCTGTACGACAACAACATCAACTTAAGCGATGTTGAACGAGTGATGCTCACCGGTGTTGGATCGGCATACATCAACTCTCCCATCTACGGACTCCCCACCGACAAGGCTGATGAGTTTATTGCCGACGGCCTAGGGGCACGCTATGAAACCGACTTGGAGCGTATGATAGTGGTAAGCATGGGTACAGGAACATCGCTTGTAAAATGCGATAAAGACGAGATTCAGCATATCGGAGGTATCGGCATTGGTGGCGGAACGCTGCAAGGATTGGCCCGAGTGCTTCTGAAAACAGAAGATATTCAGCAAGTTTCCGACCTGGCCATGCAGGGAGATATATCCAATATCAACTTGCTCATTGGTGATATTAGTGCCAAACCCTTGCCCGGCTTGCCCATGGATGCCACTGCCAGCCTTTTTGGTAAAGCCATGAGCAACGCTCAAAGAGAAGATTTGGCACTGGGAATCATCTACATGGTGCTGCAATCCATAGGTAGTGGAGCCATTCTTTCGGCATTAGGCACCAACATTAAAGACTTTGTTCTCATTGGCAATCTCACCCTTTTACCGCAATGTCAGGTTATTTTCCCCGCCATGGAAAAACTATATGGCGTGAGATTTCGCATCCCCGAACATAGTCAGTTTTCAACAGCTATTGGGGCGGCTCTACATTATTATAACAAGACCCTAAGTTCGAGATAAACTCAAACTTAGGGTTGACAAGTAGACCAATTGACAAGTTGGCGAATTAATCGGTTATTTTTTTATTATCATACGCCATAAAAGAAAAGTCGAATAACAGCCGAGCCAAAACCACCACTCGCTTAAAAGCTTTTAGTTTTCACTAACATTCTTATTAACTCATTAATTTGTCAACTTGCAAACTCAACCCGAATTCGGATTGTTACCATCACTTCAACACAGTCGCTTTAATAATTCTAACATCCTGCAATGGTCTTGAACGGTCGTTGGTTTCTACTTTTTGTATATCGGCCACTACCTCCAGGCCTTCAACCACTTCGCCAAAGACCGTGTATTGACCATCGAGATGGGGTGTACCTCCTTTTTTAAAATAGGTGGAACGTATTTCAGGAGTCAGCTGTACGCTGCCATTTGTTGTCAAATCGAGACGTGCCTGCACTTGATCCAGCTGAAAATCAGTCATTCGTTTACCCCATACGATATAGAATTGGGATGATGATGATGCTCGTTCGGGATTATCAGCATCCCCTTCTCTTGCAGCTGCCAAGACTCCGCGATGATGAAAATACTTAGGAAAGACTATCTCAGCCGGAATGCGATAATTGGGTGAATAAGTCCCTACGACGGCATCGGGCTGAGCATGTCGGGTGGTTGAGTCGCCCCCTTGTATCATAAAGTTTTCTATAACGCGGTGAAACAAGGTACCATCATAATAACCTTTTCTCACCAAACTCAGGAAATTATCGCGATGCAGGGGTGTTTCATCATACAAAACCAAACGGATATGACCGCGATTGGTTTCCAACAACACCTCATGTCGGGTGCTATCGGAAACAACTTGTGCCACAGCCATCAGCTGCAGCACAAGAAGTAGGATTAATATATTAATTCTTTTCATTATGATTTTATGGAGATGTATTAGTCAGGCAATAACTGAGTGAACGAGAGTCAGCAGAAGCAAAAAGGGATTTAACGGATACTATGAAGCAAAACATATGTCCGCTAACTTCACACACGAAGTGGAGTAATTCCCGATAACTCCCATTAACTCCCCTCAAAAATGCCCAACGATAGTGTTATCACTGCCTTTTAAGGCTCAATAAGCATCTTCATTCAAGATTTCGTGTTCGTCTATCTTCTTCTTATCCAAAGCACGCCATGCCACAACAATATATGCCAGGATGAAAGGAATGAGAAGAGAAACAGCCGACATGGTCTTCAATGTGAACTCGCTACTGCAACTATTGGCTATAGTAAGCGAACTTTGCAAGTCGGCATTAGATGGATAATAAGCTGTATTGTTCCAACCTGCACAAAGCAGAAGCACCAAGACTACCAAGACAACACCCACGCCACCAAACCAGATACCATAGATATAAGTCTTACTGAAAGCTGTGCGAACCACGCCATAAAGCAAAGACACCACACCAATGAGCAGGATAACGAGCAGATACCACATATCCAACAGGTTGGTGAAATATTTCATTGGCACCATCATAATTACGCCTGTTGCAGGGTCATAACCATAACCATCCTTCAACAAGGTGCGTACCAAGAAAGTAAGGAACAACACAAGGAAGATTACAGCATTGATAAGCAGATGCTTACGAGCACGAGTACGGATAGCTTCATGTGCCACATTATTAATAATATAGAGTGTTCCTAAAACACGAGCCAAAAAGAATACGGCTGCACCTAACACCAAATTCCAGACATCGAGCAAAGCATCCAAACCATGACTACCATTAGCCCACTTGCTGATAACAGGCTGTGCCATCTCTGTGATGTTGTCTTTGTTCACAATAAAGTTAGAGCCATTGAAGAAAGTGGCAACTGCACCACCCAACAACAAAGGACCAACAATACCGTTGATTATTAGAAACCATTGAAAGGTTTTTGTACCAAGAACATTACCCAACTTGTTTTGGAACTCATAACTCACGGCTTGAAGCACAAAAGAGAAGAGGATTGCCATCCACAACCAATAAGCTCCGCCGAAGCTGGTGCTATAAAACAAGGGGAAAGAAGCAAAGAAAGCACCGCCAAAAGTAACCAATGTGGTGAAGGTAAACTCCCACTTATGCCCGGTGGAATTAACCACCATGCGACGCTCCAATTCGGTCTTACCTAAGTCAAAGATTAAGGTATTTGCTCCTTGAACAAACATAAGGAACACCAATAACGCTCCTAAAAGCGATACTAAGAACCACCAGTATTCTTGAAAAAATGTATATGTCATAATAGTTGATATTAAAGTGTTGTTGACAGTGTTTCAGAAGAATTCTCTACCGAATACTCGGGACCATTCTTTATTTGCTTGGTCAAAATACTGATTTCTACCACCAGCAATGTAGTAAACAAAATAAAGAACAAGAAGAAGGTCAAAGCCACATTACTAGAATGTATATCCGACACCGCAGCCCATGTGGGCAAGAGGTCTTGAATGGTCCAAGGCTGGCGACCAACCTCAGCAACGATCCAACCTGCCTGACTGGCAATATAACCCAAAGGCAATGTAGCCATACCCACCTTTAACAACCATTGAGACTTCTTAGACAACAGATCTTTGCGATATACGAAGAAAGTAAGTACGACAAAGAAAAGGATAAAGAAAGCACCAAGCCCAACCATCACGCGGAAAGCCCAGAAAGTAAGCGGAATATTGGGTACAACCTGATCTTCTGATTCAATGTATCCATAACCAAAATATTTCATATTGCCCTTGATAAGCTCTAACTGAGCAGCGGCAACATCAACTTGCCCGGCCTTCTTCGCTTTGCGATATTCCATCAAAGCCTTTACTGCCACCTTACCTCTTACCATCTTTTCTGCCACCGAAGGTTCTCTTGTTCCATCGGCTTTCACATATCCGTTCAAAAGATCGTTCACACCCGGCACAAAACCATCCAAAGTACGAGTAGCCAAAATAGAAAGAGCATAAGGACATGAAACCGTCAGAGGAGTTTCCTCACCACTCTTATAGTCGGGTTGTCTGAAAGGATTAACCGCAGCAAAGACAGTCAAACCTTGTTTGTCTCCACCATTATAGAGGGCTTCCATTGCAGCCAACTTCATTGGTTGCACCTTACCCACCATATAAGCCGAATTATCTCCCGTGAAAGCTGTTAACAATGAAGCACATACTCCCACAATGGCAGCTATTTTCAAACTCTCGATCGACAGCTTTACTTCACGTTTCTTCAACAGATAATAGCTGCAGACAAACACTACAAATACGGCCCCGATAATCCAAGAAGAAATGACCGTGTGGAAGAATTTGTCAACGGCAAAAGGAGAAAAAGCCACATCGGTAAAGCTCACCATCTCGTTACGCATGGTATCGGGATTAAATTCGCAGCCAATGGGGTATTGCATCCAAGCATTAGCCACCAAAATCCACCATGCCGAAATGGTTGCTCCCAAACCTGTTAACCAAGTAGAAGCCAAGTGGAAACCTTTAGATACCTTATTCCAACCGAAAAACATGACAGCCACAAAGGTCGACTCCATGAAGAATGCCAATATACCCTCAATAGCCAATGGGGCACCGAAGATATCGCCTACAAACCACGAATAGTTGCTCCAGTTGGTACCAAATTCAAACTCAAGGATAATACCGGTGGCAACACCCATGGCAAAATTAATACCGAAAAGCTTTTGCCAAAAACGTGCAACGTCTTTCCAAAACAGCTTTCCTGTACGATAATAACAGGTCTCGGCTATTCCCATGATAACCGCTAAACCTAATGTCAGTGGCACAAAGAGCCAATGATACATTGCAGTCAAGGCAAACTGTGCTCTCGACCAATCGACAGTACCTGTCGTGATGTCTAACAATAGATGATTAAACATAATTTTTTCTGTTTAAGGTTGTTTTATTTAGTTGTTTTAATTATATGCAAGATAACGAACTACCACAAGCCATCATTTAGCCCCACGCTCTATTAACTCCTTAGAAACATACTCAGCTTCACCGCCTTTAGGTGCCTTCTCCTTTAAGAAATTAGGGAAGAAAAACACTTTGAGTATGGCAAACATGATAAAAAGCTTGATGAATATTATCGCCCATAGCTTCTTACCCAGCCGCATATTCTTGAATCCGTCGTAGTATAAGTCAAAAGCTCTATAAAGAAAACTATTCTTATTCATTTTAATCGATTGTAAAAGATACAAATGCAAAAATAAATAAATAAAATTAATAACCTACATTTTTAGATAAAAAAGCTAAAGATTAAGTAGAAAAAATCTAAAAGTTGCATAACAACAAACATCCTATAACACTTCAAAATAGGCTGAAATGCTATTCATGACAGTCTAAATTGCCCAACAAAACAGACTCAATCGCAAAGCAATTCAGGCTATTTTCCGGCACAAGGGCAAGCAAAATGGAGAATAAACCGCAAGACAAGGGTCTGCCAAAGGCAAGCTATGGAATAATCATAGCATTTTTTTGATATATCACGATATTTACTTAAATTTGCAGATACATGTTGACAAACAACTGTTGGGCTAAAGCAGCACAGCCTGTTGGCATGTTTACTTTACCCGAACTCGAGACATATTACATAAAAGAAAAATACCCAATGAATAAGAAAGTTTTGATACCGCTCGTTCTTTTTGTAGCCCTCTTGCTGGGAGGCATTGCTTACCTTATATATAACCTTAACTTGCAAAAGCAAGAAAACATGGCTATGAAGGAGTTGGCTGAATTGGACAAAAAGGAAATGGAAAACGAATATCAACGTTTTTCTGACCAATATAGTGAGATGAAGACACAAATCAACAACGATTCGATTGTGGCGCAGCTCACCGCCGAACAAGAAAAAACGCAACGCCTGCTCGAGGAATTGCGACAAGTAAAAAGCACAGATGCAAGAGAAATTACGCGTTTGAAAAAAGAATTGGCAACGGTGAGAGCCGTGTTAAGAAGCTATGTGTTGGAAATCGACTCGCTAAATCGTCTTAATCAGAACCTCGTACAAGAGAATACGCGTGTAAAAGACCAGTATGCAGAAGCTACACGACAGATTGAAGGACTAAGTACCGAAAAGCAATCGCTATCGCAAAAGGTGGCTATTGCAGCCCAACTGGATGCTGTCGGCATTAACCTTATTGGAAAAAACAAGCGTGGAAAAACCACCGATAATATCGATAAGTGCAAGACTTTACAAGTGAATTTCAGCATAGCCAAGAACGTTACGGCAGCGGCGGGTTTTAAAGACGTGTATGTAAGAATAACAACACCTACGGGTAATCTGCTCAACGGAACGGGCAGTTTTAGCTACGAAAATCGCAATCTACAGTATTCCATGAAAAAAAACATTGAATATACAGGCGATGAAACACCCGTAACACTATACTGGGAGGTGAATCAAGCGTTGATTGCAGGCAACTATCAGGTGAGCATCTTCTGCGACGGCAACATGATTGGTTCAAAAAACTTTAGCTTTAAATAACAAAGTTCCCCACTTCCCCTTCAATGCAACAATTCAAAAGAGAACATTACATATACACGGCCCTCATTGCAGGCATACTCTTAACAGGTCTTGCCATGTATTTGTTCTTTCATAGCAAGAGCAAATCTATTATGGGCGTGGTGGAGGTATCTGAATTTCAAGTGCGGGCCCATCAAGATATCAGAGTGGTGGAATTACGGGTAAAAGAAGGAGACTATGTCAATATCGGCGATACACTCATCATCTTTGAACCGCTCAAGTCGCATACCGACCAACTGCCTCCACTCATCAAATCGGCAATAGAAGACGAGTTTCACAACCAAAAGTTTAGCACCAAACAGCTATACGACATCTGGCAGGAAGCAAAAAGTCATCTACGCATTGTCAAATCCTACTATCACAAAGCACAACAGCAATACCAACAAGGGCTCATCACTTCGCAAGAACGCGACAAGGCATATATCGACTATCAGGCTTATCAAGCCCACGAACAAGGTGTACGCCATGTTTACGAATGCTCTTTAGCAAAAGGTTTGGGTAAAAACATGCCCTGTGGCTTCAAAACATGCGAGAATGCAGTAATTGCTGAAGTTGAGGGAGAAATAGGAACACTCAACATTCACGAGGGCGAAACCGTGAGAGATGGTACCTTTATGCTCTTCATTGCTTTGCTAGACAATCCTTGGGGCGTATTCTCGCTCACCAAAAAGGAGGCACAAGAGATAAGGAAGAAAGATAGTCTGATGGTTTTCTGTCATGCCTTCAACCAAAATATACCCATGAAGGTTTTGTACATTCAACCTCAGAAAAAGAAGCAAAAAGAAAAGAAACAATATGTGTTGAAAGCATATCCCACTCAAAACTATGATGGATTGCGGCCGGGAATGCAACTCAACATCATCAAATAATAAAGAGGAAAGAACAAAAATAGATAATATAAGGTGAAGTTTTAAAACAACCACCTTTAACCGTTACACTTTAAAAGAAAGGAAGTTATTATGTTAAAACAAAAAATTGAGGAGGCTCTTAACGCCCAAATCAATGCAGAAATGTGGTCTGCATACTTATATTTGTCAATGGCTGCCTATTGCCACGCTGAAGGTCAACCCGGTATGGGCAAATGGTTTGAAGTACAATTCAAGGAAGAGCAAGATCATGCCAAGATACTTTTCAACTACGTTATCTCACGCAACGGAAAGGTAAATCTTCAAGCGATTGATGCTGTTCCTACAGAATGGAATTCCATCCTCAACGTCTTCGAGAATGCTTTAAGACATGAGCAAAGCATCACAGAATCAATTAACAAACTATTCGCATTGACGACACAAGAAAACGACTATGCAACACAAAGTATGTTGAAATGGTTCATCGATGAGCAAGTGGAAGAAGAAGAAAACGTGAAGACCATTATCGACAACTTGAAGATGATCAAAGACAATGGCTTTGGTATCTATATGATTGATAAAGAATTGGGTTCAAGACCTTATAAACAAGCTTCTCCCCTCAATGGTGGTGAAATCTAAAATACTCAGTTCGAAATAAGTCGAACTTCGGGTTAACTGGTTGGCGAGTTAACAAGCTAAAAAGTAAATTACTGAGAGGAAAAATCTCTTTAGTAAATCATCTTTTACCTCATCCTGCTCTTAAAACAGAGGAAAAGAAAAACTTTTTTTCTTGCTAACTCGTCAACTTGTTTACTTGTCAACTGTCAGTTGGGTTTTATACCCAACTGTTTTTTTTAAGTATTTACTTTTACTATTTTAGTTGGTGCCTTTTCTTTATTTCGACGATTAGTAACAGTAACAACAGCTTGAGCCAAATTGATAAATGCCTGCCCGGTCATTGTATCCAAGTTGAGAGCGGCAGGTGTTCCTTTATCTCCATTTTCGCATATCGACTGCACAATCGGTATCTGTGCCAATAACGGAGCATCCATTTCCTTCGCCAAATTCTTACATCCGTCCTGACCAAAGATATAATATTTGTTTTCAGGAAGTTCGGCAGGTGTAAACCAAGCCATATTTTCTACCAAGCCAAGGATTGGTACATCCACCTTCTCATTGCGATACATGTCAATACCTTTACGGGCATCTGCCAAGGCAACGTTTTGAGGTGTACTCACGATAACAGCACCTGTGATAGCCAAGGTTTGTAGAAGGGTGAGGTGAATGTCGCTTGTTCCTGGAGGTGTATCGAGGATAAAATAATCCAATTCGCCCCAATCTGCATCAGCAATCAACTGTTTTAGGGCATTAGATGCCATGCTGCCACGCCACAACGTGGCTGTTTCGGGATTTACAAAGAAGCCAATTGAGAGCAACTTAACACCATATTTTTCTATCGGTTCGATTAAGTCGCGTCCGTCAACATTCACAGAATAGGGGCGGTCTTTCTCAACATCGAACATCTTAGGCATAGAAGGGCCAAAGATATCGGCATCCAACAAACCCACCTTATAGCCAAGTTGAGCTAACGCAATAGCCAAATTGGCAGAGATAGTACTCTTTCCTACTCCACCTTTTCCCGAACTAACGGCAATAATATTCTTTACTTGAGGCAGGAGTTTCTCTACCTTTGGACGCGGTTTTGAGGTAAACTCGGTCTTGATTTCCACATGAACGTCCTTGCTAATCTGGTAATGTATGGCGGCCTCAGCCGATTTAACGGTCGACTTAAGGAAAGGATCGGTTTCGCGGGGGAAGACCAGTGTGATGCCAACATTCATGCCATTGATATGAATATCGTCTACCACCATACCACTCTCTACCAAATTCTTCTTTGTACCCGGATACATTACCGTAGCCAAGACATCCATAATCATTTTAGGATATAGTGTCATATTGTTTATTACTTTATGAGATTTGACAAATAAATATAATGATGAAGGGCAAGCAAGACGCGAAAACATCTTACTTACCCTATCCTTTTACTTAAGCCTGGCGACTTCTAAATACCACGCGGAACAGCTCACCAATCCACAAAACAACTGATGTGCCACAGATAATGATAACCCAATCTTGAACGCTAAGCGGTGTAACGTTGAACATTGCACCACCAAACTCAACGATAAGTATTTGTCCGACAACAATGAGAACAGCTATCATGCCCAACTCTTGACAGCCTTTAAAGTGCAAGGCACTGCGACCTGTCTGGTAAGCACGAGCATTAAACATGTTCCAGAATTGCAGCATCACAAAGATGGTGAATATCAAACTCAATTCGTAAGGCTCCAAACTATTTTCTTCTCCCAAACGAATGGTCAACAAATCTGTTAATTGTGTAACGCTACTATGCTCAAAAACATATACCAAACCCACCAATATCAGGAAGAAAGCGATACCTGTTCCGATGATATTATACTTCATGTAACGATTAATAATGAAGTCGTTCCTATCACGCGGTTTCTCTTTCATCACTCTCTCCGATGGGGGTAAAGAAGCCAAAGCCATAGCTGCGAATGTATCCATAATGAGGTTCACCCATAGCATTTGTGTAACTGTGAGAGGCGATTCTGTCCCCATAAAGGCCCCCGCAAGCACCAACAAACATGCTGCCACATTCACTGTCATTTGGAAAAGGATAAAACGCTGAATGTTTTTATACAACGAGCGTCCCCACATCACTGCTTTTCCAATACTATAGAAAGAATTATCGAGGATGGTAATGGCTGACGCTTCCTTAGCCACCGATGTGCCATCGCCCATTGAAAGTCCCACATGGGCAGCCTTCAAAGCCGGTGCATCATTGGTTCCATCACCCGTAACAGCCACCACTTCATTCTTTAATTGAAGGGTTTCTACCAATCGCTTCTTATCCATTGGTCTGGCCCGAGCAATAATTTTGAAGTCGCCAATGCGTTCATAAAGCTCTTCATCCGACAAGGCAGCAAACTCCGGGCCGGTTATTATGTTCTTTTCTGTATCTCCATCTGTCCACAAACCAATCTGTCGCCCAATCTCTTTAGCGGTTCCAGGAGTATCTCCTGTAACGATTTTCACTTGTATTCCTGCGTCAATACATTGACGAACGGCTTCCGGAACATCACTTCTCACTGGATCGGCTATCGCCACTACACCTAAGAAAGTGAGATTATCTGCCGACAATTTACCATCAGTAAACACCGAACTGTCATTCTCCAATATTTGATAAGCAAAGCCCAAGGTTCTCATGGCTTGACCTTGATACTGCAAAAGTTGTTGGTTAATCTCGTCAACAGATACGTTTTGATCAATCTGTCTACACAAAGGATAAATCATTTCGGGTGCTCCCTTTACATAAACGACCTTCTTTCCCGGCATCAAAGCCGACTCCACGACTGTTGCCATATACTTACGCTCGGTAGAAAAGGGCAACTGATCGATGACTCTCGCTTGTGTACGAAGTGTCATATAATCCTCGTTTACGGAGTTCAACCACAACAGCAAGGCTCCTTCTGTTGGATTTCCGATGGCTGAAGGATGACTGGGCTGTGCATAATCCAAGGTCGCTGTACTATTAACGGCTATACCCTCTTTAATCAAGAGCGAGCGTTCATCATCTTGCAAACGTTGGTCTTCCAAGCCGAAAAAGCGTGTTTCATGTATTCGCATTTGGTTTTGCGTGAGCGTACCTGTCTTGTCTGTACATATAACAGTTGTGGCTCCCATCGTTTCACAAGCGTGTAACTTACGCACCAAGTTATTGGTTTTCATCATGCGACGCATGCTATAAGCCAAACTAAGCGTAACAGCCATGGGCAAACCTTCAGGAATTGACACCACAACAATAGTTACTGCTATCATCAACGACTGCAAGAAATAAGCCACAAAAGACATTAATTCAAAGGAATGATTAGCCAAGAACAAACCAATTCTACTGATAAGAACCAGCACAGCGATAGTATAGCTAATCTTAGTCAACAGCTTTCCGAGTCCATCCAACTGCTCATTCAAAGGCGTTTTCACGCTATCGTCAATCTGAGAAGCCTCAAAAACCTTACCATTTTCTGTGGCATCGCCCACTGTTCGCACCTCAAACACACCATGGCCCTCCATCACTTTAGTGCCACGCATCACATGATTGGTGGGGAAAGTGGCTTCTTCGTCAAACTCACTTTCATCGATACTCTTATGACAAAGTGGCTCTCCTGTCAGCGTCGACTCATCAACATTCAAGCTGACAGCTTCCAACAACTGACCATCAGCAGGTATTTCTTGCCCTGTATTGATGACAACAATATCGCCCACCACTACATCTTTCTTTGCGATTTGTGTGGGTTTGCCGTTGCGAATCACCTCTACCGGCTCATCATCATTCACCTGATTCAAAACAGCAAACTCTCTTTCGGCCTTTAACTCAAAGATAAAAGCCAAGCCTGTTGCCAAAAATATGGCGATAAAAATGCCCACCGGCTCAAAGAAAACCTTGCTTCCATGACCCAAAGAAAAATACTCGTACAAGGCGATAGCCACTGAAGCTAAACCTGCTACCAGCAAAATAAGAATAATGGGATCTTTAAATTTCTCCAAGAAACGTTTCCATACAGGAACCTTCTCTGCAGGAGTCAATATATTACTTCCATACTTTTGCCTACTCTCTTCTACTTGGGCATCTGTCAAACCCACATATTGTTGATTTTGTTTCATTATTTATGCTATTATCTTTTATACACTACAAAGATACGCATATAGCTTGATATGCCGAAAACATTTGATATATTTTACAGTATACAAGATGGTATAGCAAACTCTCTCCTATTATTAATAAAAGAGTTTCTCTAACGCCAGTATCTCCACCTTACCTCTATAAAGACGCACCAAGCCTTGTTCTTCCAACTCGTTCAAACCCTTCGACACCTCCAAACGTGTGTCATTGAGTTCTTCTGCCAACTTAATCATCTTTACCACAAGCACTTTCTTGCCGACAGGAGACAAGCAATGGGTAGAAAAAAAATGAATTAATCTACCTTGAATAGTATTGGGATGATACTTCCAAGGCAATCGGGACAGCCGTTGGGCATAGGTAGAAACGGCATTAAGAAAGTTGATGCGAAAGATAAGATAAGCATCCAGCAGTTTGATTAACTCATTCTTCTCCAGCGAAAGAAAGTTGCACACACCCTTCGCCCTATAAGTTCGGGTATATCGAGGCTTTAAACCGAAAATACTTTCTATTTGAATGGTCTGCGGAGCGGTCAACTCTTCCAGAAAGGTATAGCCGTAATCATCCGACTTAGTTTCCACTTCCATCATGCCACTCATCAATATATACAACGCCTCGCATGGTTCGCCTGCTCTCACAATCTCTTGTCCCGACCTCAGTTTGATAAATCCCAACTTTGTCTGACTCACAATGACTGCGAGATTTTCTTTGCTTAACCCTTGGAATAAGGGTAATTCCAGCAACTTGTCGTATAATTGCAAAGACAACATTATGGCTGTATTTTATTTTTCATTGAGGGTGAAAACCACACTGCATTCTTGCCATCCTTGTCGGCATAAATAAAATATGCCATCAAGTCGGGATGCCTTTCCAACACCTTCACAGCCCTCTCCAAGCCCATCACCATAAAGGCGGTGGCGTAAGCGTCGGCCGTGGCACAATCATCTGCCAGCACCGTAGACGACAAGATGTTGTGTTGCACAGGATAACCAGTCTTGGGATCGATGGTGTGAGCATATTTTTTGCCGTCCTTATAATAAAACTTACGATAATTGCCACTTGTCGCCATGGCTTTATCGGTTACGTTCAATACGGTTTGAAGTTCTTGCTGCACGTTGAGAGAATCGTCGGTGGGCTTCACCACACCAATCTTCCAAGGCAGACGTTTCGGACTATTACCCTTTGTTACAACCTCTCCGCCGATTTCTACCATAAAGTTTTCCACACCCTTTGAACGAAGATAGCGTCCCACAACATCGCTTCCATATCCTTTAGCAATGGCACTACAGTCGAGCATAATACGCGAATCTTGCTTTTTTATCACACCATTCTCCAACGCAATCTTATCATATCCGATAATCTGTCGTAAACTATCAATGGCATGTTGTGAAGGAGGCGTACCGGTTTTAAACCCAAACCCCCACAAGTTGACCAAGGGGGCCACCGTAAAATCGAAGGCTCCATCGGTATCTTTTGCTATTTTTTCTGCCAGATTATATACCTCCAAGAACATTTCATCCGGCTTCACTGCCTCATTCTTATTAACCTTAGAGATAACAGAATTGTCTTTAAAGGTCGACAAAGATTCGTCCACACGCTGCAATTCTTTAAGAATTCCCTCGTGCAAATCATCTTCGCACTGATAAGTAATACTATAGGTGGTACCAAAAATCTGTCCTGTATTATGCTGATATGGCATGTTTCGTTGCTGTCTGACAATATAAATAGTGCCGACAATGAGAAACAAGAGGAATGCTACTTGTGCTATTAACTTCTTTCTATTGAGATTTTGCATATTACTCATATCATATTTAATGTTTATCTTAGCTCTGTCGTCATTTCAATCGTTGAGCCTTTTTCGTTCTACTACAACTCTATAATCACCTGGAAAGTAGCTCCCAAACGGGTGTCTCCTGCCAATCCATAACCCGGAACATACCACGATTTGCCTATCTCACTATCCTTATGGGTAAGTCTTCGTTTGTATCGCAAGCTCCATCCCAAGTGCAATGCGCCCCAAATTTTGGCATCTACGCCTGCCACCAGTTCTGCCCAGTGTTGCGAAGCCTTGTTATTCTCTACCAAGACATGGGCATCATCCTTCCACACAGGGTCTTTTATTGCCTCATTAGCCACATCAAATTGATAGTTGGTGTAAGCATATCTTGCACCCACATAAAAGCGATAGTCATCGTCTTTGTTTTTTAACACATTGAGATCCATACCCACTCTACCATATACGCCTTTGCTTTTATAGCTGTTATTGGTAACAGCATCTGACGAATGGTCTGCCATACCATAGCCCACTTCAATCACAGGAAAGTATTTTCCTTTAAAATTAGCTTTCACTGCGGCTTCATACTGACCATAATCGCTCACTGCACGCTGTATCGGGCCAACAAGGTCTACCATCACTTGCACGCCTCTAAAAGTGGGCAAGCTATCCGATAG
The DNA here is from genome assembly GCA_022783515.1 of Prevotella sp. Lineage (GTDB taxonomy): Bacteria > Bacteroidota > Bacteroidia > Bacteroidales > Bacteroidaceae > Prevotella. Next base: position 7,888 of record JALEWR010000195.1, on the reverse strand, counting down.
CACCACAACACGCTTGGGTTGTTGTGCAAAGACAATGGAAGAAATCAGGAGGAAGAACCCGCTAATGACCGCTCTTGAAATAGATATGGAAATGTTCTTTTGTAGCATCGTATGTTACTTCTGTATTTTTAAGAACCACGGAGTCGAGAGCATGCCGAGTGCTTCGCACGCCTTTGAGCGTATGAAAATAAGACATACCGCAATCTACCGATTCAAAATGTGGCCTGCTTGTTTTGTTCACCCACACCGTATCACGCGTAACCGCATTATTTTTGCCCACCAATGTCAATACCAACACATCTTCGTTACGTACATAACTCACAGGTAAATCGAATCCGGTGGTTGCCACATTACGATTGATTAACACCGTATCGGTATTGTCGGCACGCAAGGTAGTGATGGTTAGGGTATCGCTAAGGGTGTCAACACGCCCTTGCAGCACATAATTGGTCGACACCGTGTGATTCAACGGACAATCGACCGACGAGCAAGCTGCCGTCAATCCCGACACCACCAAGCCCCAAACAATTAGTCTTCGCATCTTATTCTCTCCTCTATCTGATAATCATTGCGATTGTGCGAACTTCTACTTATCAAGTCGCCGATAAAGCCTGCCAAGAACAACTGTGTACCGAGCATCATCATTGTCAATGATATATAAAAATAAGGTGAGTCGGTTACCAAGCGCTGCGGTATGCCATTAGCAAGCGAATAGAGCTTATCGGCTCCAATAACAAATGCCGAAACAAAACCGATGAGAAAGACAATAGTACCCCACAAACCGAAAACATGCATGGGTTTCTTGCCAAAATTGCTCAAAAACCATAGGGTAATCAAGTCGAGATAACCATTGAAGAAACGATTAAAGCCAAACTTTGAACTGCCATACTTGCGGGCTTGATGTTGCACCACTTTCTCGCCAATCTTGCCAAAGCCGGCATTCTTAGCCAAATAAGGTATGTAACGGTGCATCTCTCCATACACTTCTATATTCTTCACCACATCCTTGCGATATGCCTTTAACCCGCAATTAAAGTCGTGAAGGTTCTTTACTCCACTGATTTTTCTTGCAGTAGCATTAAACAGCTTGGTGGGTAGGGTCTTAGAAAGTGGGTCATAACGTTTCTGCTTATAGCCCGACACGAGGTCGTAACCCTCATCTTTTATCATGCGATATAAGGCCGGTATCTCGTCGGGAGAGTCTTGCAAATCGGCATCCATGGTAATAACCACATCGCCCTGTGCCGCCTTAAAGCCGCAATAAAGAGCCGGACTCTTACCATAATTGCGACGAAACTTGATGCCTTTTACCTGCTGAGAGGTTTGGCTCAACGCCTCTATCACCTGCCAAGAGCGGTCGGTCGAACCGTCATTGATAAATATTACCTCAAACGAAAAGCCGTTTTTGTTCATCACGCGTTCAATCCACGCATAGAGTTCGGGCAACGACTCGTCTTCATTATATAAAGGTATTACCACAGAAATGTCCATTGTTATCTTCTATTTTAAATAGGTATTTTCTTATAATTGTTATCAAAAAAATGCGGGTTAATGGTGCTCACACCCGTCTTTTCATATCAAAGGCAGCAATAAAAAGACTCATCAAGCCGCCCAAAAACAAATTTTGCATCATGAACAGGAAGCTCAATTCGATGGGTGTCAAGGCCAACAGCAATTCTTTTGTTTGTCCCAATTCTTGTTGTGTCATGCCCATCTGCATATAATTGGGGGCAAAAGCGTCCATCGTACTAACCATAGAACCCACAAAGACGCCATTGTCTAAAAAGCGAAAGTAAGCATACTGAGTAACAGCAAACAAAATACTGGCATAAAAAAAGACATACATAGAATAGACCCAAGCTCTCCGATAAGAGATGACGCCTTCCAATGCATCGGTTCTAAACACTTTTAATCGCCACATCACCACCAATGGCGTGGACAATGCCAATAGATTACCTAACGCCATTTGAGGTGCATACCTCATCATCGCAAAGCTCACCAGCCACACCAACCACAAGACAACTCCATCTTGACGGGCAAAGGCTTTTAGCTGCCTAAGTGCATCTGCTATATTCATATTCTGCAAAATTACGGCTTTTCCTACATATTATATAGGTATAGGTCGTTATTTTTATCTTTTTTGACGCTTCATAACGACAGCCTCTCTCACCTCCAACACTCCGTCGACACTCACCCTAAAGCAAATATCATACTGTTTATAGGGCATTCCGTAGACCTTTTGTTCGTCGTTTTGATAATGCGGACGAGGGTCTAACTCTAGCACCTGACGCAATGTTTCCATTTCATCGGCACTGAAAAGACGTTGCACCTGTTCCGAAAATTCCACTTGCAAACGCTTGATGGGATGAGTATCTACAAAGCCATTGCGCACCCCCGGGTGACTGTCGGCATATTCAATATAAGGCTTGATGTCGTATATAGGGGTTCCATCCATCAAGTCGGCTCCCAACACATGTATCACAGGTCCACGCGTGGTGTCCCATTCTATCCGTTCTATTCTCACCGACGAGAGTCCTAAGGGATTGGGGCGGAAGGGTGAACGGGTGGCAAAAACCCCACGCTTTTCGTTCCCTCCCAAGACTGGAGGACGCACTACCAAACTCGCAGCTGCGTGTTTGTTGGCAGAAAAGCCCCAAATCAACCACAAATAATCAAAGCCTTCTAATCCCCGCAAGGCATCCGCATTGCGATATTCGGTTTCTAAAACCACTTCGCCATGCAGGCTTTCTACCAACCCGCTTTGCTTCGGCACACCGAACTTAGAGGCAAAGGGCGACCTAAAATAAGCCACCGGCCGCATCAAAATTTCGTTTTTCTCACTCATATTCGTCTGCCATTGCATCGGGCAAATGGCATACAAAGATAATATTTTTGGTTTATCCAACCTTTCGAGAGATGCTTTAATTCAACGTTTTTGGTAAGTCAAATGAGCAGAACCAAACTTGCTTGAGTGATACTTGGCCTAAAGATAACCCCAAACTCTCATCAAGAATAAAGAGTAAAAGTAAATATCCTTACTCACTTGCCAACTCATCAACTTCCCACCAATCCCCCCGCTTATACCGAACCAACGCCTACAATAAACTTAGGGCGTCTCCTGCTTTACCATTTCAAACTCCCCAAGGGTCTTATTTTTAACTCTATTTAACCTATACATATTCTATTCATTGGTACAATGAAAGCATAAAAGACATATATTTGCAGCATTAGAAAACAACAAAGATGCAATATAACAATGAGAACGTGCGTCGACAAGATCGACTACTAGATAAAACAAGAGCCTTGGAGCTACTAAAAACCGCAGAATATGGCATTCTCTCAATGATAGACGAGGAAGGTTTGCCCTATGGAATACCTGTCAATCATGTATGGGATGGCAAGAGCAGTGTCTATATCCATGTGGCTCCGGAGGGCAAAAAGTTGCGTGCCATTGCCGCCAACCCCCGTGTTTCGTTTTGCATCGTTGGCTGTGTCAATCTCTTACCGGCTCAGTTCACCACCGAATACGAAAGTGTTATCCTCACAGGAAAGGCTCACATCGGTCTGTCGGACGAAGAGAAAATGAACGCCCTACGGTTACTCGTCGACAAACTTTCGCCAGAACACAAAGAACTTGGCATGACTTACTCGCAAAAATCCTTTCATCGAGTAGATATTATCCGCATCGATTTCGATACGTTTTCGGGTAAAAGTAAGGCAGTACAACGATAAAGCGGACGACCAAGCTGAGTAATCAATGGAATGAACGGAAATAAGCAGGAGTAAAAGGGAAGTTAACAGACATTACCCGAGAGAAGCATACGACTGATAACTTCACTCACTCCGCGAGTATACTGACCCCTCTCCCATTTACTCCCCCCCCAAAAAAACAAAGAATAAAAGACAATGAAGTTTAAGTAATTAAACCGTCTACAACAACAACAAACGACAACTATCGCTCACCAAATCAGCCTTAATTGCCCGGCAAATCAGCCTAAACCGACAAGCAATATAGCCTAAACCGCACAGCAATTCAGTCTGACCGGATGTGCATTCAACTAACTATCGCAAAACAAACAACCATCAGTCGCAAGACTACAATCATCCATCGAAGAATAGGAAAGATGAGCCGAGCGAACGAAAGACCTCATTAAAAAAAACAACAGAAATCATTCGAAAGAACAATTAAAACCATTGGAGAAGGTGATAAAAAAATGTTTGAAAGGGAAAAAAATGGCCGTCAACAGCCTATTTATCACTCAATTTGCAATCTCCAGATAGCAATTCTAAAGTTTTTCTTGCATATTTTACAAATATTCAGTAACTTTGCAAGCCTAAATAAAGTGTTAGTGTTCACCTCCCGAAGCACTGTTGCAAAGGAGAAAAAAAGTAATCATTAAAACATAACTCAAAACATGAAAAAAGAGTGGCGTGGTTTTACAGGAACCAAATGGACGGACGAAGTTAACATCCGTGAATTTATCCAAGACAATTACACTGATTATGCCGGTGACGACTCGTTCTTGGTCGACCCAACTGAAGCTACTAACAAACTTTGGGGCATGCTGCAAAAGCTGCAAAAGGAAGAGCGTGCCAAAGGCGGAGTGCTGGATATGGAAACCGAAATTGTATCGGGCATGACAGCATATGGTGAAGCCTACATCGGAGAAGGAACAAAAGAACTTGAAAAAGTTGTAGGTTTGCAAACCGACAAACCTCTCAAGCGTGCTTTTATGCCATACGGTGGTATTCACATGGCAGAACAGGCATGTACCACATATGGTTATACTCCGTCTGAAAAGCTGCACGAAATATTCACAAAATACTGCAAAACACACAACGATGGTGTGTTTGATGCCTATACCGACGAGATGAAACTCGTTCGCCACAACCACATTCTTACGGGTCTGCCCGATACATACGGACGCGGACGTATCGTAGGCGACTATCGTCGTGTGGCTCTCTATGGTGTTGATTTCCTTATCGAAGAAAAACAAAAGGACAAGAGAAACTGCGGTAATGGCGTGATGACAGAAGACATCATTCGTCTTCGCGAAGAAATATCAATGCAAATCAAGGCATTGAAAGAAATGAAAGAGATGGCAAAAATCTATGGTTACGACATTTCGCAACCTGCCAACAACGCTCGCGAAGCTGTGCAATGGCTTTACTTCGGCTATTTGGCTGCCATCAAAACCCAAAATGGTGCAGCCATGTCGGTGGGTCGTATATCAACCTTCCTGGACATTTATATTCAACGCGACTTCAACGAAGGCACATTGACAGAAGCAGAAGCACAAGAACTAATCGACCATTTGGTGATGAAATTCCGTATGGTGAAGTTTGCCAGAATACCTGCTTATAACCAACTTTTCTCAGGTGACCCGGTATGGGCGACCTTGGAAGTGGCAGGTATGGGACAAGACGGACGCTCAATGGTAACAAAAACCGACTTCCGTTTCCTTCACACTTTGGAAAACATGGGACCTTCTCCCGAGCCTAACCTCACTGTTCTTTATAGTTCACGTCTCCCCGAAGGCTTTAAGAATTATGCCGCTAAGATTTCGGTTAAGACAAGTTCTATCCAATATGAGAACGACGATGTGATGCGTCCGGTATGGGGCGACGACTACTCTATCTGCTGTTGCGTATCGGCAACTCAAACAGGTAAGGAGATGCAATTCTTCGGTGCTCGTGCCAACTTGGCAAAATGTTTGAACTATGCCATCAGCGGTGGAATCGACGGAAAGACTCGCGAACAATGCGGTCCTGCCCTTCGTCCTATCATGGGCGATGTGGTGACTTACGAAGAGTTCATGCCTCGCTTTATGGACATGATGGAATGGCTCGTAGGTGTGTATGTCAACACCTTGAACCTCATCCACTATATGCACGACAAATATTTCTACGAAGCAGCTGAATTGGCTCTTATCGATACCGATGTGCGTCGCACTTTCGCAACGGGTATTGCAGGCTTCAGCCATGTTGTCGACTCTATCTCTGCCATCAAGTATGCCAAGGTGAACATCATCCGCGACGAAACAGGCTTCCCCGTCGAGTTTAAGACAGAAGGAGAGTTCCCTCGTTATGGTAACGACGACGATCGTGCCGACGAGATTGCAGTGTGGTTGCTCAAGACTTTCATGAATATGATTCGCAAACATCCCACTTATCGTAATTCTGAACCCACGACAAGTATTCTTACCATCACATCAAACGTGGTATATGGCAAGTTTACCGGAAATACACCCGACGGCCGTCCCGCAGGTGCTCCTTTAGCTCCTGGTGCCAACCCCTCGTATGGTGCAGAGAAAAACGGCTTGTTGGCTTCGCTCAACTCTGTGGCCAAGCTGCCTTACGAGTATGCCTTGGATGGTATTTCCAACACACAGACCATCGCTCCAAGTACACTCGGTACTAACGACGAAGAACGTGTGGAAACATTGGTAGGCGTGATGGATGGCTATTTCGACAAGGGAGCTCACCACCTCAACGTGAATGTCTTTGGTGTAGAAAAGCTCATCGACTGTATGGAACATCCCGAAAAAGAAGAATATGCCAACTTTACTATTCGTGTAAGTGGCTATGCCGTGAAGTTTATCGACCTGACAAAAGAGCAGCAGCTGGATGTGATCGCTCGTCAGGCACACGAAAAACTGGCATAAGCTTTTAATTCGAGAAGAAAGAAAAACTGACAACTAAGTGATAAAAAGCCCAAAAGTCCTCTCCAAACTGGGGAGGACTTTTTTGATAACCAACAGACAACAAGATGGACACAAACAATAAATTGCAGACCGAAGAACAGTCTACCAACAACGAGAATATGGGGGCGGACAATGCTTCCTGCCATCATACCATTCAACCACAGTATGCCGAGGGGAAAATTCTGGGTGCTGTACATTCGGTAGAATCGTTCGGTTCGGTAGATGGACCGGGCATTCGTTTTATCATCTTTCTAAACGGCTGTAAGATGAGATGTCGCTATTGTCATAATCCCGACACATGGAAAATGAAAGCCGATGTGTGGAAAACAGCCGACGAACTGTTGGCACAAGCCATACGTTTTAAAAGCTATTGGGGCAAGAAAGGCGGTATCACCGTGAGTGGTGGAGAGGCTTTGTTGCAGATAGACTTCCTCATAGACCTATTTAAAAAAGCCAAAGCCATGGGCATACACACATGCCTGGATACAGCGGCACAACCTTTCACAAGAGAAGAACCTTTCTTCAAGAAATTTGAAGAGCTGATACAATATACCGACCTCATCTTGTTCGACTTAAAACATATCAACAATGAAGAACATAAGAAACTCACAGGATGGGGCAATACCAATATTATCGATTGTGCCAACTATCTCTCAGAAAAGAACATTCCGGTATGGATAAGACACGTCCTCGTTCCTACCATCACCGACAACGACAAATATCTCTATGGTTTACGCGATTATCTCAAAACTTTAAATAATGTGGAAAAGATAGAAGTGCTGCCCTATCATGCTTTAGGCGTATACAAATGGGAGAAACTTGGCATTCCCTATACGCTCAAAGACGTAGATGCACCCACAGCCGAACGAGTAAAGAATGCCAAAGACATACTGCAAACGGCAGTGGAAAAACATTAGTTTGGCATAACACGAACCGATAGTTAATAGCCAAACAAGGAGACTTATCAACTTAATCCGCATTCGGGTTAAAAGAATAACACAAACATAAAAGGCTTGTTTCTCCAATTAGAAACAAGCCTTTTCTTTTGAGCCTCTTGTCGGATTCGAACCAACGACCCCGAGATTACAAATCACGTGCTCTGGCCAACTGAGCTAAAGAGGCGGGTGGGCAAGCTACTTACATCGCGCCGCTACAACCAACTACCTTTGCTACGTTCCCGTCCT
>JALEWR010000192.1 GCA_022783515.1 Prevotella sp. | reverse complement strand
GGAGATAAGAAACAAGGGCGACAAAGATATCAACGAGATTGAAACATGCTTTGATGCCTTATATGGAGTGATGATGTTACGACTTCAAAACAAGGAGATAACAGCCGAAACTCAAACAGCTATTAAAGAGATAACGACCTTCGTGGGTATGCTTTCCGATTATTATTTGAAAGATAAAACCGAGGGTTTGAAATTTGTTGACGATTAAAAAATAAAGGTAATGAACATACTAATTACTGGATGCAATGGACAGTTGGGTAATGAAATCCAACTCTTGCAAAAAGAACAAGCACAACATCAATGGTTCAATACTGACGTTGCCAACTTGGATATCACCAATCAAGAGATGGTAGAACGCTTTGTAGCAGAAAACAGGATTGATGGCATCATCAACTGTGCAGCGTATACCGCAGTGGATAAAGCCGAATCCGACAATACTCTTTGTGCAGCAATCAACGCCGAAGCACCTGCTTATTTGGCACAATCGGTGGCAAAACGTGGCGGATGGATGATTCATGTTTCTACCGATTATGTCTTCGACGGCACTAACCACACACCATACGTTGAAACCGACACACCTTGCCCCAACAGCGTATATGGCAATACGAAGCTTGAAGGCGAACTCAATGTGCAGAATTTTTGCCCCAATTCGATGATTATTCGTACGGCATGGCTATACAGTACTTTTGGAAATAACTTTGTAAAGACCATGATTCGCTTGGGCAAAGAACGCGAAGAATTGGGAGTTATTTACGACCAGATTGGTAGTCCCACCTATGCTCGCGACTTGGCTCGCATCATTTTCACAGCCATAGATAAAGGAATTAAATCGGGTATCTACCATTTTTCCAACGAGGGAGTGAGCAGCTGGTACGATTTTACCAAAGCTATTCACCGCTTAGCGGGCATCAATACCTGCAAGGTCAAACCTCTTCGCACTTGCGAATATCCCACACCGGCCCAACGTCCTGCATACAGCGTATTGAACAAAACCAAATTAAAAGAAACTTACAACATCGAAATTCCTTATTGGGAAGATTCGCTCCGCGAATGTATCGCTCAATTAGAAAAATAAGGTTAACAACATATTACGACATTCAACCAATAAAATGAACGAAATAGAAAGAAGACGTACCTTCGCCATCATCTCTCACCCGGACGCGGGTAAAACAACATTGACAGAAAAATTTCTACTCTTTGGCGGACAGATACAGGTGGCAGGCGCCGTAAAAAGCAATAAGATAAGCAAAACAGCCACGTCCGACTGGATGGAGATTGAAAAACAACGTGGTATCTCGGTGTCCACTTCAGTCATGGAATTTGATTATGGCGACTATAAGGTGAACATCTTGGACACTCCCGGTCACCAAGACTTTGCCGAAGATACCTATCGTACATTAACGGCAGTAGACTCGGCTATCATCGTGGTAGACAGTGCCAAAGGTGTGGAAACACAAACAAGAAAGCTCATGGAGGTGTGTCGTATGCGTAACACTCCTGTTATTATATTCATCAATAAGATGGACCGGGAAGGTCGCGACCCTTTCGATGTGTTGGACGAATTGGAACAAGAGCTACAAATTAAGGTGCGTCCTTTGTCCTGGCCTATCAACCAAGGGGTGAAGTTCAAGGGTGTGTTCAATATTTATGAAAACCAACTCAACCTCTTTACTCCCGACAAACAGCGTGTTACCGATAAGATAAATGTAGACATTAATAGTACGGAATTAAACCAACAGATTGGCGACGACGATGCCGACAACCTAAGAGCCGACCTCGAATTGGTGGATGGCGTATATCCGGAGTTCGACGTTGAATCGTATAGAGCAGCCGAAGTGGCTCCCGTTTTCTTCGGAAGTGCGTTGAACAACTTTGGCGTACAAGAACTTTTGGATTGCTTTGTGCAGATTGCTCCCAGTCCTCGACCCACCAAAGCCGAAGAAAGAATGGTGGAACCCACCGAAAATAAATTCACCGGATTTATCTTCAAGATTACCGCTAACATCGACCCCAACCATCGTTCGTGTATCGCTTTCTGTAAGATTTGCAGTGGTAAGTTTGAACGCAACCATCCTTACCTACATGTACGTCAAGGAAAAACCCTGCGTTTTAGCAGTCCTACGCAATTCATGGCCCAACGAAAGAGTACCATCGAAGAGGCATACCCTGGCGATATCATCGGCCTTCCCGACAATGGAATATTTAAGATTGGCGACACCCTGACCGATGGTGAACAGCTCCACTTCAGAGGTTTGCCCTCTTTCTCGCCCGAAATGTTCAAATATATCGAGAACGACGATCCGATGAAAACCAAGCAGTTGGCTAAGGGAATCGAACAACTGATGGACGAAGGTGTAGCCCAGTTGTTTGTTAACCAATTCAACGGTCGTAAAATCATCGGTACAGTGGGACAACTTCAGTTTGAAGTGATCCAATATCGCTTAGAAAACGAGTACAATGCCAAATGTCGTTGGGAACCTGTTCACCTGCATAAAGCATGTTGGATAGAATCGGACGACCCAGCCGAACTCGACAACTTCAAGAAGCGTAAATATCAATATATGGCAAAAGACCGTGAAGGTCGTGATGTGTTCTTAGCCGATTCAGCATACGTTTTGAGTATGGCACAACAAGACTTTGAAAACATCAAGTTCCATTTTACGAGCGAATTTTAAGTAAAACAAAAGATTAATATGCAAAAGGAAGTCAACAAACACTGCTTATTTTCAACCTAAGCATAGTTTATTTTCATTCCGAATATAGCTTGTTTGAG
>JALEWR010000186.1 GCA_022783515.1 Prevotella sp. | reverse complement strand
TAGAATCATGGAAGTATGACAAGGTAACTGCTATGCGGCAACCAGGTTCTACCTTCAAACTCTTTGTCTATACCGAAGCTATGCGACAAGGACTCACACCCTGCGACAAGCGAAGAGATGAATATATATCCATGGAGGTTTATGATAAGAAGAAACAAGAAACAACCATTTGGACACCATCCAACGCCAATGGATCGTTCTCGGGCGACTCTATCCCGCTCAAAAATGCCTTCGCAAAAAGTATCAATTCTATCGCAGTGCGTTTAGGACAAGAAATGGGAATTAAGAATATCATAGATGTGGCTCAGAAGATGGGTGTGAAAAGTCCACTCGAAGATACGCCTTCGCTGGCATTAGGTTCAAGCGATGTCAACCTATTAGAGATGGTGAACGCCTATTGTACCGTTGCCAATGATGGAAAACACCGTGATCCGGTGTTGGTTACAAAGATATTAGACAAAGATGGCAATGAGGTTTATATAGCTCCAACCATTGAAGAACAAGCAATATCGTATAAAAGTGCCTTCCTAATGCAACAGTTACTCATGGGAGGAATGAGAGAGCCTGGAGGAACTTCACAAAGTTTGTGGGGCTATGTGGGCAATTATACCGACTGCGATTTTGGCGGTAAGACAGGGACTTCCAACAATCATTCCGATGCTTGGTTCATGGGGGTAAGTCCACGACTGGTGGTTGGTGCATGGGTTGGGGGCGAATACCGAAGCATTCACTTCCGAACAGGAGCATTGGGACAAGGCAGCAAGACGGCCTTACCCATCTGCGGACTCTTCTTACAAGCTGTGTTGAACGATTCTGCATTTAAGCATTATCGTGCTAAATTTAACAAGCCCAAAGATGCTGACATAACAAGTGATATGTATAATTGTGGAAGCTATTACCCAAGAGCTCGTAAAGATACCACGCAAACAGACAGTTTGAATGCGGAAGAACCACAATATGACGAAAACGGCAATCTCATTGTCCGCCCACATAACAATGCCGAAGGCGAAGAAAAGAAAAAAGAACAACCCATAGAAGAAGTCATTCATCTGGAAGATTTATAAAATCAAGTGGCAATACCCAACAAACAAGACATCGACTTAGAGAATCAAGAGCTTCAACAAGCTCTTCAAATCATAGAGTTTACTCGTCGTTCGCTCTTCCTGACAGGAAAGGCAGGGACGGGTAAATCTACCTTTATGCGGCACATTGCATCTTCCATTAAGAAGAAAAGCATTGTGCTTGCTCCCACAGGTATTGCTGCCATCAATGCAGGAGGTAGCACACTGCACAGCTTTTTCAAACTTCCCTTTCATCCCCTGCTACCCAATGATACCAAATATAATGTTCGAAACATCAGAAATACCCTGAAGTACAACAGCGAAAAGTGTAAACTTTTGCGTGAAGTGGAACTCATTATCATTGACGAGATATCAATGGTCAGGGCAGATATCATCGACTTCATCGACAAGGTGCTACGCATATACAATCGCAATATGCGTGAACCTTTCGGTGGAAAACAACTATTACTGGTGGGCGACATTTACCAGTTGGAACCGGTTTTAAAAGAAGAAGACAAGCAATTGCTTCTCCCCTTCTATCCTTCAGCGTTCTTTTTCGATGCCAAAGTGTTTAAAGAGATGCAACTAGTATCAGTGGAATTGAGAAAGGTGTATAGGCAACGCGACCCTCTCTTTATCGATTTGCTCGACCATATCCGTTCTTCGCGTGTTACAGATGCCGACCTTAAGTTGCTCAATAATAGGGTAAACGCAGAGATTAGCAATGACGACTCACAACTATCCATTACCCTTTCCACCAGAAGAGATACCGTCGACTTTATCAACGAACAACAACTCGGTCGATTGCCTGGTACTTCTACCATCTTTAATGGATGTATACAAGGCGAATTTCCCGAAAGCAGCCTCCCCTCGCCCATGCAGTTGGAGGTAAAGACAGGTGCTCAAATTCTCTTCGTTAAGAACGATAAAGACAAACGTTGGGTCAACGGAACGTTAGGTACCATCATCGGTTTTGGTGATACAGAAGATGGAGTTATCTATATCAGAACCGAAGACGGCAAAGACTTAGATGTACAACGAGAGATTTGGAGTAATGTAAAATACACATTCAACGAAACTGAACAGAGAATAGAAGAACAAGAAATAGGTACATACGAGCAGTTTCCCATCCGATTAGCTTGGGCAATTACTGTACATAAAAGTCAAGGACTCACCTTCAACAACGTGAAGATTGACTTCACAGGCGGTGTTTTTGCTGGCGGACAGACCTATGTTGCACTATCTCGCTGTACCTCTTTAAAGGGTATCAGCCTGCAAGAACCGATCAAGAAAAGTGATATTTTTGTACGCTCGGAAGTAGTACAGTTTGCCAGCAACTATAACAATCTCAACATCATCCATCACGCTTTGCAAGAAAGCAAGGCAGATAAAGAGTATGCCGAGTCGATAAAAGCCTTTCATAAAGGCGATATGCAGAAAGCTTTGGATCATTTTTTCATTGCCATCCATAGCCGATACGACATAGAAAAACCTGCAGCAAAACGTCTTATCCGACAAAAGCTCAATCTCATCAATACCGTTCATCAAAAGTTAGAAGAGTTGAAAAAGAAGCAAGAAGAGCAAGACCTACTACTCAAACGGCTAGCAACCGAGTACACACTTATGGGCAAAGAAGCTGAAAAAGAAGGTATGGTGGTTGCAGCAACCAAAAACTATGAGAAGGCGTTAGAGGTATGGCCAGAGATTCCAGAAGCGAAAAGACGCCTCAAAGCTTTGCAGAAGCAAAAAGAGAATTAGACGATACTATTGCTCAAATAGCAATATCTCAACAAATCACCACAAAAAAATATTCGAGATAAGGAACTTTTTCCTTACCTCGAATAGCATTATTTTAAATTAAACAAATTCAATCAGCCGATTATTGTGCTTGTTTTTTAAGACGAAAACCGCATTGCATTCCGTCCATTGAGCCCAACAAACCGGTAGCTGTTTGCAATGAACTATTGCCGCTCAACGAACCAACAGTCTTGATCAAACCTAACAACTTAGAAGCATCCATCACGATAAGCAAATCGCCACCTTCAACTTGTGTAGTGCCAACCATCTGCTTCACCTGACCTGCGTAATTCAATATAACATTGTTACCCTCTATTGAGAATGTTCCCTTTAAGCTCTTCTTCTTCAAGCTTTGGATAAAATTACCATCCTTTGTAAATGCCATTGACATCAAGCCTTTGCTAATACCAATCTTCTCAAACTGCTTTTTGAGTTTCTTTTCTATTGTTGCCGATGCCACTTTTCCGCCAACATTTTTCAACACATTAGAACTTTTCAACACCACTGCCGGCTCTTCATACAGCCATGTTCCCTCCAAATCTTCTACTGTTGCAACCTTATCTGCCGAGAAAACAGATGTTAAACCTGAAAGCAAATCATTGCCTTTGGTTCCTTGTTGAGTTGCGGTTTGGGTTGCCGTGTTCACCACTCCTTTCACTATTTTACCAAGATCGAACTGTGCATGAGCTACATTTGAACACAATAATAACGAAAATAGCATTGCTGCCGATAATTTTTTACTTGTCATAACTACTCTAATTAATTATTATACAAAAGTACAAATAATGAGGACGACTATAAAAACAATAGTTCTAAAAATATATAATGCAGGAATATTTTACTACTTTTGCATCAACATAATCCTATAATTGCAGAGCTTTTCTGAAAAAGAGTCAGCCCAACTCACAAAAAAATGAAACAAGAATTGTCCATACTCATTCCCACTTTCAATCACCCTTGCCTGATATTGGTGCAAGATTTATTGGCACAAATCAATGACATAGGCTTGCAATCATACGAAATTATTGTGATAGAAGATGGATCGACCGACATGCATTCTTTACAAATTAATGCGTCGATTGAACATCTGAACCACTGCAAATACATTCCCAACAAGCACAATATAGGGAGGGCTGCGGTAAGAAACGAGTTGGCCAGGATGGCTCAATACGCTTGGCTGCTCTTCATTGATGCAGATATGAAGATAGTTTCTCCTCACTATCTTTCGCTCCTACTTCAAACTGACGAGCATCATAGCGTGGTGTATGGCGGCAACAGCGTACATAACGACAGCGAAAAACCAGAGTATTCGCTTCGTTACAGATATGAAAAAGCGGGAGAAAAAAAGTCGAATGAACTATTTGCCTCAAACAAAGATAGAGGGAATAAGAATATCCATACCTCCAATCTACTGATAAGAAAAGAAGTGATGCTCAATATTCCCTTCAACGAAATCATCACGAAATATGGTTATGAGGATATTCTTTTGGGCAGAGATCTTTTGAAACACAATATTCATGTGTATTATATCCACAACCCTGTGGGCTTCACTCATTACGATGAGAACGAACTTTTTCTAAGAAAAACAGAAGAAAGCTTGCACACTTTGTACCATTTAAAAGACCATCTACAAGGTTTTTCTGCTATCTTATCTGCAGCCACAACCTTAGAAAAATGGCACTTATGCCCCCTTGCCAAATGGTTCTACAAAGCATTCTGCAAGAAAATGCAACAGCACCTCACCGGCAATTCCCCCTCATTGACAGTATTTTCCCTCTATAAACTAGGCTATTATATCAGCATTACTGATAACAAAAAAGAGAGATAAGCCATCATGCTTACCTCTCTTTTTATTCTTGAAAATTCTATTTTGTCTCTATCTCTTCCTTCATGTCAATAAATTCTTTCTTCGCGTCATAAAATTCATACTGCAAGAAAGCCATTTTCTGTGAAGCAACGATATGCAAACCGAATCCATATTTCATCTGCCACTTTCTCTTCAACGATAAAACACCTTGATTGATATAAGCGGCCACATAAGGATGCACATGCAAATAAAACTTCTTAATGCCTATTTTATTAACCAGGTTATCAATTTTTCCCTCAAGCTGATCCGTAAACAGGATGCTCGAACGTACCTTTCCCTTTCCAAAACAAGTGGGACAAGTCTCCTCTACGTTGATATCCATTGCAGGTCGGACACGTTGTCTGGTAATCTGCATCAATCCAAACTTACTCAAAGGTAAGATGTTGTGCCTTGCACGGTCTTTCTGCATGTTCTTGCACATGCGTTCATACAACATCTGTCTGTCTTCAGCAAGCTTCATATCAATGAAGTCGACAACAATAATTCCACCCATATCCCTCAAGCGCAGCTGTCGTGCCAGTTCATCGGCAGCACCTAAATTCACATCCAATGCATTGGCCTCTTGGCCTTTTTCCGAACGTGTACGATTACCGCTATTCACATCCACCACATGCAGGGCTTCTGTATGTTCGATAATCATATATGCACCATGCTTATAATTAACAGTCTTACCAAAGCTCGATTTAATTTGTTTGGTAATGTTGAAATTATCAAAGATGGGTGTCTTGCCTGTATAAAGCTTAACAATATCAACTTTATCCGGAGCAATTAATGAAACGTAGTTTTGTACTTCCTTAAACACATCCTCATCATTAACATAGATGTTTTCGTATGTAGGATTGAACAAGTCTCTCAATAAAGCAACTGCTCTACTTGTTTCTTCAAATACCAGCTGTGGTCTTTTCTGGGTTTTCTGTACCTTGACAATAGTATCTTCCCAATACTTAGTCAAGGTTTTTAATTCTGCGTCTAATTCGGCAACTCTCTTTCCTTCAGCCACGGTTCTTACAATAACACCGCAATTCTTGGGCTTAATACTTCGGATGAGTTGTTTTAGTCTTGCACGTTCTTCGCCACTTTTAATTTTGGAAGAAACCGACACTTTGTCGTTGAATGGGATAAGTATCAAAAAACGTCCTGCAAACGACAAATCGCATGTTAATCTCGGCCCCTTGGTTGATATGGGTTCTTTTACTATTTGCACCAAAACCTCTTGACCCAAGGTGAGTGTTGTCTGCACACTTCCGTCCTTTTTCAAATCAGGTTGCTTGGCTGCCTTAGCAAATGGATATAACTTTTTTCTGTCACTTTGCACCTGTTTTAGGTACTTGGTGTAAGAGTCAAACTGATTTCCTAAGTCTAAGTAATGTAAAAAGGCATCTCTTTCATAGCCAACATCCACAAAACTGGCATTTAAGCCGGGCATTAGTTTCTTGACTTTAGCCACATAGATGTTTCCAACCGAGAATGAAGCCTGTCGAGGCTCACTCTGATACTCTACCAGATTCTTATCCTCCAGCAGGGCAATCGAAATCTCTTTCTGTTGAACATCAATTACAACTTCGCTGGTCATGCTTTTACTTTAATTCTTAGTTTTCAATCTGAATACAAAAAAAGGGCTGTCAAGTTTGTCCTCGACGGATACATTGACGAAGCCCTTTCATTCTTCGAGCCATAATGGCAAGAATTACTTCTTGCTCTTATGTCTGTTTTTTCTTAATCTTTTTTTACGCTTGTGCGTAGCCATCTTATGACCTTTTTTCTTTTTTCCGTTTGGCATAATTGTATTATTTAATTTGTTTATATATGTTTGTATTCTATCAAATATCTCCTCTCATCTGCTCTACAAAGCTCTTTGCGGGTTTAAAGCTAGGCAAATTGTGAGCAGCGATTGTGATGGTTGTATTCTTTGCGATATTACGAGCAGTCTTCTCGGCACGACGCTTAATGATAAAACTTCCAAAACCACGAAGATATACATTTTCTTTCTTATCCAACAGACTGCTTTTTACTGTTTCCATAAAGCTTTCCACTATCACAGAAACGTCTTTTTTTTGCATACCCGTCTGCTCGGATATTTCATTAATAATATCTGCTTTTGTCATTATTATATCATCTATATATTTGTTATTCTTTTAGATACGCATAAAAAATGCTGTGCAAAGATACATGTTTTTTGCGTGAATTGGAAATTTATTTTACACTTTTTCAACAGCAAAGGAAAATGTAGAAATTCCACTCCACTCACCTTGCTACATTCATCTCAAGATTATGCCACAGCAACAGACTGTTTTCATGCAACTGTCTGTCAATATTCTGTATACCGACAGATTGGAGGATTAAACCAAATATTGAGATGAAATACTTTCGTTAGATATTACGCGACGGATGGTTTCGGCAAACATGTCTGCAACAGAAATTTGCTTCACCTTAGCACAACGATTGGTATAAGGAATAGAGTCGGTAAACACCACCTCTTCCAACATTGAGTTTTGAACACGTTCTGTAGCTGGACCACTCATCACACAATGGGAAGCACATGCTCTTACGCTTTCAGCACCGGCCTCTTTCATCACATCGGCAGCCTTAGCCATTGTACCGGCAGTGTCTACCATATCGTCTATGATAACGACATTCTTGCCCTTTACGTCACCGATAATTTGCATACTTTCCACCTCGTTGGCTCTTGCACGAGTTTTATTGCAAAGTACCAAAGGACAACCGAAGTATTTAGCATAAGTATTGGCACGCTTACTTCCGCCTACATCGGGAGAAGCAATGACCATATCTTTGAGGTGCAAACCTTGTAGATAAGGCAAAATAACACCCGAGGCATAAAGATGATCCACAGGAACGTCAAAGAAACCTTGTATCTGGTCGGCGTGCAAATCCATCGTTATCAAGCGGTCGATACCGGCAACGCTCAACAAATTGGCAATCAGCTTTGCACCAATGCTCACACGGGGCTTGTCTTTACGATCTTGACGAGCCCAGCCAAAATAGGGTATCACTGCGATAATCTGACGAGCAGAAGCTCGTTTAGCTGCATCAATCATCAAAAGCAGCTCCATCAAGTTATCCGAATTAGGGAACGTACTCTGTACAAGGAACACATCACGGCCTCTGATTGATTCTTCATACGACACTGCAAATTCGCCGTCAGAGAACTTTGTTACCACGAGATTGCCTAAAGGACAACCCAAACTTGCACAAATTTTCTCTGCAAGATATCTGGAATTTGTTCCAGAAAAAACCAAAAAAGAGTCTTTTTCACTCATCTTTATTTATTGTTATAGTTATTGTTAGCTTTTCTTATTGATGATAATAACAAATGCTATCCCACAGCTTTCCGCAGTTTTTGGAAATGGTCTATGAGATTTTTAAAATCAGTATGCCTATGAATATCAAACTGATTCCACAATTCATCTTGAAAGGCAATACCTCCAAAGCCTAACTTTTTTGCCCAAGCAATATGATCATAGTTCACCGCTCCTGCCAAGAACACTCGCTTATCGATAAGTCCTTGTTGTGAGGCTTGCTCCAATTCTGCCATTCCAATGCCTCCACCATCAGCTTTATTGCTGAACGATGATGACAAGAACACCTGCCCTGCTTGTTTTTTGAGCGTAGCCAACTGCCCAAGAGAATGGCATGTGCAACTCACCTTACTATTGAGTTGAGCTGCATCGGCAATAACATCATCTACATGAACCCCTCCCAAGCCATACTCATTCTTTAAATAGGAATGACCGTGAACAAAGATTTTCTTATAGTAATTGCTGGGCAAAAGCGACAGCAAACGTTCCATGTAGATAGGAGAGGCACCAGGTTTGCAAAGATGTAATCTTTCCAATCCCTCTTCAAAGAGTGTAACCAATATTTTATCTTCTTCTACAAAAAAGGTAGAGGATGTTAATATTACAAGCTTCATGCTATGCCTTAATAATTATACTGCAAAATTAGACATTTATAATTAAACTCACAATTATATACAATATAAAAGTTATCTTTGCAGTCAGTTTTTATATTAAAGAAGACAAATGAAAATAAACAAGCAAACTTTTCAAGAGATTACACGCCCCACTTACATCGTGGAAGAAGATGAATTGAGAAAAAACCTGCACCTCATACAGTCGGTTGCCAAGTCTGCCGACATTGAAATAATTCTTGCATTTAAGGCTTTTGCTTTATGGAAGACCTTCCCCATTTTTAGAGAATATATACATGCCACCACTGCCAGCTCTCTTTTTGAGGCCCGTCTGGCACTACACGAGTTTGGTGCAAAGGCACATACTTACTCGCCGGCTTATACCGACGACGAGATGGAAGAGATTGCCCAATGTTCCAGTCATGTCACTTTCAACTCGCTTACACAGTTCAACCGCCACAAAGAGGTGGCGATCAAACATCAAGCCAGCATCGGCATCCGCATCAATCCTGAATATTCGGAAGTGGAAACCGAGCTATATAACCCTTGTGCTCCGGGCACACGTTTTGGCATAACATCCGACATGCTCCCGTCAACCCTACCACAAGAGATTGAAGGTTTTCATTGTCATTGCCATTGCGAGAGCAGTGCAGAAGAGTTTCAACGCTCATTACAAGAGATTGAAAAGCGTTTCAGTCCGTGGTTCCAACAAATTAAATGGATCAATTTTGGCGGTGGTCATCTCATGACTAAAGCCGGTTATAACATCGATTTACTTGTCACAATGCTCACCGAGTTCAAAAAACGCTATCCACATCTGCAAGTTATTCTCGAACCCGGCAGTGCTTTTGCATGGCATACAGGTACGCTCGTGGCTCAAGTGGTAGACATTGTCGAGAATAAAGGCATACAAACCGCCATCATCAACGCCAGCTTTACCTGCCACATGCCCGACTGTCTGGAAATGCCCTACCATCCTCGCATTCGTCAAGCAAAACACACCGAAAACCAACACACCGAAAACGGCCATATATATAGAATAGGTGGAAACAGCTGTCTTTCGGGCGATTATATGGGCTATTGGGTCTTTGACCATCCATTACAAATAGGTGAGAATATCATTTTTGAAGACATGATACATTATACTACCGTCAAAACCAACATGTTTAATGGCATCAGTCATCCTTCTATTGCCCTATTGCATAGCAACTCCGAAATAGAAATGCTACGCACCTACACCTACGACGATTATAAAGCACGCATGGATTAACCACCATCATGCATAATAAGCAACGCTAAAGTATGCTTTATAACTGCAACAATACAATTATCACCCAACAATTCAGACTGAATTGCCGGACAAAATAGACTTAATTGTTGATCAATTTAGTCTGTATTGCAGGGTGATAATTGGGCTTTGACATTATGAGTGTTGTTATACCATATACTTAATACGCAAGCTGTTGAGAACAACACTTATGCTGGATAAAGCCATTAAACCACTTGCCCACATCGGACTGATATGCAATGACAAACCTATAGTGTGCAAGGCTCCTGCAGCCAAAGGAATGCATACGAGGTTATAGATAAATGCCCAAAAGAGATTTTGCCTGATCAGCTTCACTGTAATCTTACTTATCTGTATGGCCTTAGGGATGACGAGCAAGTTATCACCCAATAAAGTAACTTGAGCTATATCCATTGCCACATCCGTACCTCTACCCATTGCCACACTTACATCAGCCAGAGCCAAGGCTTGTGTGTCGTTAATGCCATCGCCTATCATTGCTACTCTCTTACCTTGTGATTGCAGTTGCTTTACCAAATTTTCTTTGTCTTGTGCCACGGCTTGACTGGAATAGTGGCTGATACCGGCTTTTTCAGCCCAATAGCGAGCTGCATCTTCTCGGTCGCCACTCATCATATAAATATCAATGCCTTGTCTTTGCAATTCGCCCATTGCCTCTTTTGCATGTGGCTTTAAGACTTCTCGCTGTTCCAAATCTAATCCGTCGGCTTGTGTAAAGTCGACTTGCTGATTGGGAATGGTCAGTGTTCCTGTCTTATCGATAACGATGGAATCGACATTTTTTAGAGATTCTAATGCTGTTGCGTCCTTGATTAAAACATTGTTGTCGGCGGCTTTGCCTATGCCCACCATCAAGGCGGTGGGTGTAGCCAACCCTAAGGCACAAGGACAAGCTATCACTAATACAGCCATGGCATAGACAATGGCTTGTGGAACAGCTTCTTGTCCGCCTATTATCCACCACAAAAGAAATGTCAGTAATGAGATAACAATTACTACAGGCACAAAGACAAGTGCCATCTTATCTACCAATCGCTGTACGGGTGCTTTGCTGGCTTGAGCTTGTTCGACCATTCGGATGATATGAGCCAAAGCCGTATTTTCGCCTATCTCTGTAGCTTTTAGCTGAATTTTTCCTTGCGAAATAATGGTTCCAGCCAATACTTTGCCCCCCATTTGCTTCATTACAGGTATAGGTTCACCTGTTATCATACTTTCATCCACATAGGCACCATCGGCAGTCATAAAACTGGAAGCATGGATAACCGAACCATCTACAGGCACTTTTTCGCCTGCTCGCACCTCTATCTTATCGCCTTTTACAATAGTTGCAATGGGAACATCCGTTATATTGTCGCCATCCATCAAGTGAGCGGTCTTCGGGGCTAAGCCCATCAACTTTCTGATGCTTCCCGACATACCTTTTCTGGCACGTTCTTCGATCAGTTTTCCGGTTAATACAAACGAGATAATCATGATGGAGGCATCGAAATAAGTGTGCCATTCGATGCCTTTAACACTCCAAACAGATGCACCCCAAAAGATGTTAAAGACACTAAAACAGAAAGCAACACCTGTGGATAATGCCACAAGGGTATCCATACTGGCTGTGCGATGTTGTAATTGTTTCCAGGCGGTGATATAAAACTTACGACCGCAAAAGGCAAAATTGACTAAAGCCAGTAGCATTGCGAGAATATTTCCCCAATGGGTAGGAATGATTTTTACCCATTTCATCGTAAGTGCCATACATAAAATTGCGAGCATCCACGATAGAATTACCTTTTGTTGGAGGGTTTTATATGCTCTTGTTTCTATCTCTTCAACAGATGTTTCATTGTCGATTACCATCTCATAGCCTATCATCTGCACTGCCTTTTTCATTTCACTCAGAGATATAAGTGAGGGGTCGTAGCTAATTACAGCACTTCTGCCGGGCAAGCTGACATGGACTTCAGCAATACCATCCAATTCGTTTAATCGTTTTTCTACATGAGCGGAACAGGCTGAACAGGCCATACCTAAAATTGGAATAGTCTTTTTCGTCATACGGAGTTGAATATAAAATCAGACAAAAGTTAAGTATATAAAGAAAACAACTCATCAACTTTGACCTTAAAAGATACATTTTTAGTGATTTTTCGCAGCAAGGGATAGAGTGAAATTCTGTTCGTTATAATCCGAACCGATAGTCAACAAGTTGACGAGTAGACAAGTTAAAAAGAGGATTAGCGGTCTCTTATTTGCTTTCTGCAAAAGAAGCGTAGAATACAATCTCAAAAACAATGATATCATTCGCTTCAATCCCTTGATGAATGTAATTTACTTGTCGACTTATCTACTTGTTTACTCGTTAACTTAACCCGAATACGGATGTTGTAATTATCTAAATAATAAGGCAACATTTATATTATAGTATAACTCAATATAAAACAATATAATAATCTAATATTGAGTTATTTACCATTTCCCTTGTTCTCCCAAATAACTGTCTTTAAAACCTAAGAAATAGAGAACACCATCTAAGCCAATAGTATTGATGGATTGCTGTGCAGTAGCAACCACTCTTGGTTTAGCATGGAAGGCAATACCTAAACCCGCTTCTGAAATCATGGGCAAGTCGTTAGCACCATCACCCACAGCAATGGTTTGTGCCAAATGGACCTTTTCCACTTGTGCGATGAGTCGTAAAAGTTCGGCTTTTCGCTTTCCATCAACTATCTCACCAACATAATTACCTGTAAGTTTGCCATGTTCATCCACTTCCAACTCATTGGCATATACATAGTCTATACCAAATTTACGTTGCAAGTATTCTCCAAAATAGGTGAATCCACCGCTTAAAATTGCAATTTTATATCCATAACGCTTTAATACCGACATCAAGCGGTCCACTCCCTCGGTGATGGGCATATTCTCTGCAATCTCCTGCATAACGCTTACATCCAGTCCTTTGAGTAGGGCAACACGCTCTCTGAAGCTCTCTTTGAAGTCGATTTCTCCACGCATAGCACGCTCGGTAATTTCTTTCACCTGCTCACCAACTCCTGCTTTTATCGCCAATTCATCGATACATTCGGTTTGAATCAAAGTCGAGTCCATATCGAAACAAATCAATCGACGCATTCTACGGTACATATCATCTTGTTGGAAAGAGAAGTCGATGCCTAATTGGGGTGATAATTTCATCAACTCGGCATGTAACACAGCTTGATTGTGAGGTGTTCCACGAAGTGAAAATTCGATACAGGCACGCACGTTTTGTTCGGGTTTGGTAATACTGATACGGCCGGTCAGACGACGAATAGAGTCGATATTCAGTCCTTGCGAAGCAATAATTTGGGTGGCTGCTGCAATCTGCGTAGCCGAAAGACTGCGACCTATGAGTGTTAGAATGTATCTGTTTTTTCCTTGTAAGCCTACCCAATCTTCGTATTGGTCGTCGGTGATAGGTTCAAAACCAATATGTACGCCTAACTCTGTGGCTTTAAAAAGGAGTTCTTTCATTACTTGTCCAGAGTGAATATCACCAATGCGGATAAGTATTCCCAAAGACAAGGTGCTATGTATGTCGGCTTGTCCAATGTCTAAAATCTGAGCATCGTGTTTTGATAATATTGTCATGACCGAAGCGGTTAAGCCCGGGCGATCTTGTCCTGTAATGCGAATGAGTATCAGTTCTTTACATACAGTGCTTTCTGTCTTATCCATATCCATCTGTATTTTTATATCTTTTAGGCAAAGTTACAATAAAAATCATACATCATCCCACTTTTTTAGTCTAAAACATAGGGGTAAAAGAAATAATTGGGTAAGTATGTACCAATTTGAAATAATGGTATGTCAACTTAAAAAACATTAGTTTAACGCATCTTTAAAAATAAAGCTATACCTTTGTAGTTGATATAGGATTATGTAACCGTATTATTGCATTTTATCAAAATGATGAATATATATAATTATTT
>JALEWR010000182.1 GCA_022783515.1 Prevotella sp. | reverse complement strand
TGAAGAGTGTTGCGTGTTGAGAAATCCTGAGTTTGAGGCGATGAGCAAAAAACGCCAAGTGCGTTCACGCTTTGATAAGACTTCTACAGAAAGCCCTATCAGACTATTGGATAAGATATACCATTTCCGTTTGGCTGTTTGTATGTCTCCGGAGGCATTGACCTATACTCCATTTAATTGGAACCAAAAAGAGGAAGATAAACCGCGGGTTATTCAAAAGGTAAAAGAATACTGGGATGAATTGGAAGCTACACTTAATGGCTGGTATAAACAAGATGTGGGTATACAGTTCCACATCGTGCGTGACGAGCGTCTGATTCTTTTCCAAGAGGGACAGGTAAAAATCCAGAGCATTTCCGGTGGTCGTATTTTCCCTAATAGAGAGATTATAGAAGAGGCTTTGGGCGGCGAAACAGACGCTTATGATGTGAGTATTCTTATCGTAAGGTCCAATGGTCGACAAAACGGAGTTGCCGAGTTGGGAAGTGCCATCAGTCCAACAACAAAAGGCAGGGCATGGGCTGTATACTTACCAACAACCATTGCCCACGAGTTGGGTCACACCTTCGGTGCTGAGCATACGCATTTCTCTTCTGATGGCAATTGTACTGAACCTGGCAAAGGACGCAGTATTATGAGCTATGGCTCTCCACGCGACTTCTTCTCTTTGGCAAGTATCAGACAAATGCGTAATGTCTTGGGTAATTTCAACTATTATACGGACAAGAGTAGACGTGCGGATTCAAAAGTAATAGCCAACCCTACAACTGAGACGGTCATGCCCTATGTGGAGGTAATTAACAACGAAGCCCCAGTTATTGATAGGACAAGAATCAAGAGAGAATATACAATTACAAAGGGTACTAACTTCCAATTTTACATACCTGTGGTGGGAGAAGCCCAAAAGGATTATTATTACAATGTAAATCCTTTCGATTTTGCACAACAACACACACAAAACTCTTTACGGCCTGCCTATAAGAAGACACGCAATAACTATGTGATGTTCCAACCTGAATGTTTAAATCCCAATGCGTTATCATCGACAGAAAAACAGGATGGCAAGTCGCACTATGAACAATATTCGGATGAATCACGCCTTGGCATTTATACTTTTGCCGCATCGGTCAACCATAATTCCCGGTATGATGCCATGCGTGTCAAACTGAACATTGTTGAGGGGGAACCCTTTGAGATAACTTCTGTAACGGGGGGACACCATCTTATTTATGGCAGATGGGTTGGTAAAGATTTAACCATTGTATGGAAACCGTGCAAAGAGCTTTATGGTGAAAAGAGCAAGGTTAGAATTTTATTGTCGGACGATTTTGGACAAACCTATAAATATGTTTTGGCCGATGAAGTTCCCAATACAGGAAGAGCAACTGTGATGTTTCCATATATAAAGACAGGAAAGATCAGTAATTACTTAGATTGGAATTTTACGCAGAATGGCGGTCGCATCAAAATAGAGGTAAAAGGTGAAGCGGCTTTTGATGTCTATCCCAAACTTCCCTATAACTTCCAAGGCGGTGGTACACCTATACCCTTGGGTTGGGAAATCGATCCGGCACAACAATACGTACAATTTAAATTGAAGAATGAAAATGAAGGTTCGCTTCCACCTGTTTATATGGAAGTGGCTAATAGAGAAGAAGCCAATAGCATTCCTAAACCAGCATTGGTTGCATATAACAAAAGGTCTTCGACCAGA
This sequence comes from Prevotella sp., assembly GCA_022783515.1. Classification (GTDB taxonomy): domain Bacteria; phylum Bacteroidota; class Bacteroidia; order Bacteroidales; family Bacteroidaceae; genus Prevotella. The sequence goes on along the minus strand of JALEWR010000182.1, from coordinate 12,880 downwards.
ACAGTGAACTGTACTTATACAGAAACGACAGAAGGAGCTTTGATACGTCGCAGTTGGCAGGCAAATGTGGATGGAACACCTTACACTTATACCCAACTGCTCAAATTGCCCGATGTATTTACCGATGCAGAAAGGGTAAGAAATGAGGCCCAGAAGCTCACAGCGATGGCTAAAGATTTGTATAAGAACAGAGGTAAGATCGGTTATCCCAAACCTTGGTTGCCTGCAAGCAAAGACTTTGAAAATGCCTATACAAATGTGTTCGACACAAGAACCCATGAAGTGAAAACCACTGCAACAGAAAACGATGTGCAGCGTTTGAACGAAGTGCTGACAGCTCTTACGAATATCGGTGACAATGATGTGGTGAAACCCGAACACGGAAAATATTATAAGGTGAGAAGTTATGTACAGCCTTATGGCAGAAAAGCTTACTTTTACATTGTAGATAATGAGCAAGGTGTGCATTTTGTTGGAAACGAAACAGAAGTTACGTTATGGAAATGCGAAATAAAGAATGGAAAGTATATTTTCACCGGGGCTAAAGGAAATCCTATTTTTAGAGATGTAGATGGTGCTCCTGCATCATCAACATTGATATTCGATTCGTTTACCAATGGAGGTTTGGAATTGTCTTTTGAAAGAGGATATACTTGGGGCTCGCTCACGGTTCTCAACAATCAACGCCATAGTGCCCAGCTAAGTTCCTCCGGTAAAACGTTCTCTACCAATCGTGATTATAAGAATAGTCCGCTGTCTTATCGTGTGAATTGTCAAGACGGCATCCAAGTTTCCACCGACTTCCAGTTTATCCCGGTTGAATCTACCACAGCTGTTGTAGAAGACCCAGTTCTTACAGCTCTTCCTGATGTTAAGAAGGCGGAGAAAGACGGCATCACATGGTATGCTTTCAATAGTACGGAAGAACAAGATGGGGTTGATATTGTATATGCAGCCGGTAACTTTAATGTTGGAGAGAATGGAAAAGTACAGTTGCAAATACCGGAAAGTCTGGTTATCAATGGCGTGACCAAGCGTGTTGTGGGCATTGTGGCTCGTACAATTGATACCCAATCTCGCTATGACAATCAATATACCTACTCCCTTGGAACGGCATTGGCAGATTATCAGTTCGATTTGACAATTCCTGCCACGGTGAAGAAAATCAAGGAGTCGGCACTTGCCAACAACAGCAATCTGCACACTGTTACCCTCGCAGAAGGCACACAGCTCACCGAGATTGCTGCAAATGCCTTTGCCAATAGTAAGAATATGCGATTCGCCAACGTGCTGTTGAATGCCAACAGCCTGACATCCATCGGCAATAATGCCTTTGCAGGAACCAGTGTGGAAGCACTTGCCTTGACGTGCAGCGTGAATGCTTTGCGAAGTGGAAGCCTCAACGGAATGGGCCGACTTGGCTTCCTCGACTTGCGAAAGGTAACAGGAACGAATGCCGGCACAAAGATACATCGTGGAATGGAGGCATTGAAAGGCCTTTCACGCCACACGCTCGTTTGTGTTAAGAAAGATGCTTATGCGTCACAAGCAAACGAAGAAAATGTTGTGGTGTTCGACAATAACGCACAAGGTGTATGTAATCATTTGGCACTATACGATTATAAGGTAGATGAAACAACTCAAGAAGTGAAGACCTACGGCATTTCTGTGCCGGCTGCAGGTACACACAATGGTGTGGACGAAGCAGCCTTCAAAGCCGTGAAAGCCACCTTCAACCGCACCTTCTCTGTGGGCTACAGCACATTGTGTCTGCCCTATACGGCACAAATACCTACCGGTATGAAAGCTTATACTTTCACCGAAGAAAGACAAGCAGACGGCAATACGCTATATGTATTTGCACAAGTAACTGGTACTACGCTACAAGCCAAGACTCCTTATCTGGTTCATTGCACTAAGGAAGGCCTAACCCTGCCCGAAAGCAGAGAGGTTGTTGTGAGCGGAGTGGACAGATATACAGTGGGTAACGCATTAAACACCTCGGCAAGTAATCCGCTTTTTGTAGGCACATTCTCAACATTGCAGCACGATGAAGCCATTGCCTTGAGAGGCATTTACAGTCTTAACACCTTGTCGCAGCAATGGATGCGTATCTATGATGAAAACGGAGATATCAACACTCGTGCCATGGTGGTGCCTTACCGTGCATTCTTCCTCAATGCGGATGGCGGAGCGGGACTGGCTAAAGCCATACGTTTTGTAACAGACAATACCACAACTTCCATCGTGCTGGGCATAGCAGAACAAGAACAGCAAGTCCCAACTGCCATTTATAGCATTGATGGCAGACGCATGACTCAAAATTTTGATGAGTTGCCCAAGGGTATCTATATTGTCAATGGAAAGAAAGTGGTAAAGTGACGAATCGACAAAAGCCGCAAGTAAAGACGTTGCAAACGACAGAATAGCAGGTGCCTTTAAGCATTGTGTATAGCTGTCGCAATGACTTATTACAATAAAAAACCGATAATGAGATGCTCATTATCGGTTTTTATTGTTTCTGCAGCATAAGCCTTGCATGAAAAAGCGTGTTGGTTTGTTTACTTACAGCCTATCAGCTACGAATATAACCGACACCCCAATCTGCAATTATAACTGAATATCATCAAACGGTTTTGAGTGGAGACATTGCATGTTGCGTTGCAACTGTTCCACGCTACTGGCTCCAACGAGTACGGATGTAACTCCTTCTTGTGCCAAAATCCATGCCAATGCCATTCGAGCCAATTCTTCTCCACGCTGTTGAGCAACACTGTTGAGATGTTGAAGTTGTTGCAAGAGGTTTTCATCAAGGCTCGAAGGACGCAAACTGGTGTTGCGAGCCATACGACTGTCTTGCGGAATGTCCTTAAGATAGCGGTCGGTAAGAAGTCCTTGTGCCAACGGAGAGAAAGAGATGAACCCTATGCCATGGTTACGGCAGAACTCCAATGTGCCGTTTTCTTGAGGATTTCTATCCAACAGATTCAATCTGTCTTGAAAAATAAGCAACGGCACATCACGCTCCTTGAGATAGTTATACCCCAATTGCAAGGCTTCCAAGGGCCAACGAGAGATGCCTACATACAATGCCTTGCCTGCACGGACGACATCAACCAATGCCTGAAGAGTCTCTTCCAAAGGAGTGTTCGGATCGTAACGATGACTATAAAAGAGATCGACATAATCCAGGTTCATCCGTTTCAGACTCTGATCGAGGCTCGCCATAAGATACTTACGCGAACCCCAGTTGCCATAAGGGCCCTCCCACATGTCATAACCGGCTTTCGTACTGATGAAAAGCTCGTCGCGGAAAGGACGGAAATCATCATTCATCAGCTTGCCAAATGTCTCTTCCGCACTACCGTATGGCGGTCCGTAATTGTTGGCAAGGTCAAAATGAACGATACCGTTATCGAAGGCAAAGCGAGTGATGGCACGACTACGCTCGTAGCTGTCGTTGCCTCCAAAGTTATGCCAAAAGCCCAATGAAACCTTAGGCAATAATATCCCCGAACGTCCGCAACGCTCAAAAAGCGTGTCAGAATGGTCGTAACGATGGGATGAAGGTGTGTACATCATAACTAGTTTTTTTTAAAAATGACAGAAACAAGCGATTATGCCTTTGTTTCCTGTTCAATGAGCTTGAGCAATCGGTCAACGGCTTCTGCTTCGGGAATATTCTTTTCCACACAAACCTTTTTGCGATAGAGCGAAATCTTACCCGGTCCGGCACCCACATATCCAAAATCGGCATCAGCCATTTCACCGGGTCCGTTCACGATACAGCCCATGATGCCTATCTTTAAACCCTTCATGTGCTTGGTGGCTTCACGGATGCGAGCAATGGTCGACCGCAGATCGTAGAGCGTACGGCCACATCCGGGACAGCTGATATACTCCGTTTTACTCGTTCTCAAACGGGCTGCCTGCAACACACCGAATGCCGTAGCGTCAATATCCTCGCAGGCGATGTCGCCATCGTTCATCAACCAGATTCCATCTGTGAGTCCGTCTATCATCAATGCACCCATATCGGCTGCCGCTTCAATCTGAAACAAGCCTTTTTCTGCCTCGCTGTGGCGATACATCTGTGCGAAGACAACAGGATTTTGCAAACCATTTGTCATCAGCTCGTGTACCAAAGCACGCTGTTCGCCCAACTTATTCTGATGGTTGCTCATGCTGACTACCACCACATTGGGATTGTTTTTCAAACAAGGTATATACTCATCGCTCGGTGTTCCATAAGGCAGAACGAGGAATTTAACAGCTGCGGGCATCACCGTCAGCACGGGAGTGGCGTTGAAAGGGAAGATGGGGAAAACGTTGTCGGGGGCTGCCCCATCCTTCTCTATCAATTCGCTATAGAGCGTATAATCTACGATATAACGACGTTGGGGATTGAGTCGTTGGGGCAAGGTGGCACCCACATAGAGATAATCGGGAATCATGTCGAGGTTAGACACCACATCCACCTTGTCGGGATTCATTCTCGAAGAAATCACCACAGGCACTTGCTCGCCCCCAATGTCAGCCACCGGATGGGTGATACGGCGTTCGGGACGAATATAATTGAACTCAGACGCTTGAACGCCTGGTATAGGCAAGTGGGCAGCATGTTGCGAAAGATAAGCCACCAGATGGCGGGCCACGGGTATTTCGGCTTCGGGTTCTTCGCTCAACGATACACGGATGGTGTCGCCAATGCCATCAGCCAGCAACGCACCTATTCCCACCGCACTCTTGATGCGTCCATCCTCGCCTTCTCCGGCCTCGGTGACACCCAGATGGAGGGGATAGTTCATACCCTCTTTCTCCATCTCGCTCACCAGCAGACGCATGGCCTGCACCATCACCACCGTGTTAGACGCCTTGATAGAGATAACCACATTGTGGAAGTTTTCGCGTTGACAGATGCGTAAAAACTCCATACAGCTCTCCACAATGCCCTCGGGTGTGTCGCCATAACGACACATGATGCGGTCGGAAAGCGAACCATGATTCACACCGATGCGGACAGCCGTATTATTCTCCTTACATATCCGGAGGAAGGGAACAAAGCGATTGTCAATCTTCTTGATTTCCTCCGCATATTCCTCATCGGTGTATTCCAAGGTTTTGAAAGTGCGTCCCGGGTCTACATAGTTGCCCGGATTGATGCGTACCTTTTCAGCATAGAGAGCTGCTACGTCAGCCACGTTAGCGTTGAAATGCACATCTGCCACGAGCGGAGTGTCATATCCTTTTTCGCGAAGGGCGATATTGATGTTGCGAAGGTTCTCCGCCTCACGCTTACCTTGTGTGGTTAATCGCACAATCTCACCGCCGGCATCCACAATACGTTGTATTTGTTCCACACTTGCCTCTGTGTTGTTGGTGTCGGTGGTGGTCATCGACTGCACTCGGATGGGATTATCGCCACCCAAATCTACGCCGCCCACATGAATGACAGACGCCGCACGACGACGGTAATTAAATAAATCTATCATCGCTTACACCTTAAATTCGTAATCCAAGTTGCTTAACTCTTGGTTAGCCTTTTCTATCTTCTTGCCCAAGGTGGCTTTATACGCCTTCACCTTTTGTGCCACTTGCCCATCAGCCAATGCCAACATCTCACTGGCAAGGATAGCTGCGTTGAGGGCACCGTTAACACCCATGGTTGCCACAGGTATTCCGGGAGGCATCTGAACGATGCTCAACAGGGCGTCCAAGCCGTCCAACATTCCCTTGATAGGAACACCTATAACGGGTAAGGTGGTAGAAGCGGCAATGACACCGGGCAAAGCAGCCGCCATCCCGGCACCTGCAATAATGACCTTAATGCCACGTTCTTCTGCCCCTTTGGCAAACGTTTCCACGGCGTCGGGTGTGCGGTGAGCGCTAAGAGCATTTACTTCAAAAGGTATCTGCATATCGTTTAAATATTGACAAGCCTTTTCCATCACGGGCAAATCACTGGTACTGCCCATAATAATACTAACTAATGGTTTCATATTTTTATTCTAATGAAATAGTTGTGTTAATGTTAATATACTCAATCATATAGTGATTGTCGTATCAGAGTACGACAAATGTGCTAATCAAACCTAAAAGAAATCCTGCCACCACTTGCCATAGCGAGTGTTGTTTGAGAATAATGCGACTGCTTCCCACCATTCCTGCAACCACAAAGACCAAACATAACCACCAAACAGGATTGAACATAAAGAGGAAGGAGAAAGCCATTAAAGCTCCCGCCACACCTCCGATGGCGGCAGTGTGGGTAGATATTTTCCACCACACATTGATAATGGCACACAACACCTGCACCAAGAGAGCCGCTACGAGGATATGGGCCATGAAACGCGGAATCTGTAGCTGCGTCATCACATAATAACAGGTGAAATAACAGACAATGGAGATGATATAAGGAACCATGCGTCGTTCCTTAGCACCCAACTCTATGAGCGACCAACCATGGTAGCGTCGGTAGAGATGAATAAGCAATGTGGGGAGGAGAATGGTGAAAGCGTAGACCAAAAGTAACACTTGCAACTTGTAGCTCCATGGCAACAGACGCATATGGCTGAACATAAACAGTACTATAAGTCCGACCATGGGCAGGTAAAAGGGGGTAAAAATCATGCTCATTACCCTCGCGGCAAGTATAAGATGCTTCTCTTTCATTTATTGTTTGCGTAATCTGGCAATGGGAATTTCTAATTGTTCTCTGTATTTAGCCACTGTTCTTCGGGCTATGGGATACCCCTTTTGCTTAAGGATATCTTTGAGAGAATCGTCATTGAGTGGTTTTTTCTTGTCTTCGCCGTCGATGATTTCTTTTAATATAATCTTGATTTTACGAGTTGAAAGCTCTTCACCATCCTCGGTAACATAACCATCGTTGAAGAAGAATTTTAGGGGATAGACGCCCCATTTGGTTTGTACATACTTGATGTTGCTCACTCTCGACACGGTGGAAATGTCCAGACCGGTGCGGTCGGCAATATCCTTGAGAATCATAGGGGTGAGGTCTGCCTCGTCGCCATCAATAAAAAACTTGCGTTGCATGTCGATGATGGCTTTCATCGTGATGGTGAGTGTGTGGCGTCGCTGCTGCACGGCATTGATAAACATCTGTGCATTTTCCACCTTCTCCTTGGCATATAATTCGGCTTCACGGGTTTGTTTGTTCTTCGTTCCCGACTCTTTTTTCAAACTATCGAGCAAGTCGACAAAACTGTCCGACACCACCAAATCAGGCATTCTGCCATGATTAAGATAGAAAGAGATTTTCCCGTCGTCGTCCACATCTACCACAAAGTCGGGCGTTATCTGTTCGATGCTTCGCCCTTGCGTTTCTCCCATAGACGAGCCGGGCTTGGGATTAAGCTTCAAAATCTGCTCTTTCACCGTCGCGAGATTCTCATCGCTGAGTGCCAAGGCTGCTTGAATCACCGCCCAATGCTTCTTCACAAACAAGTCGTAGTAGTCGCGTATCACGCTCTCCATCCATGTTCTTACCTTTGTTTCGGGCAAAAACGCAATCTGAATCAACAGACATTCTTGCAACGAACGAGCCCCGATACCATGCGGTTCGAATGTTTGCAGCAGGTGCAACACCTCTTCTATCTCCGCCTGATCAGCATAAATATTGTGATAAATAGCCAATTCGTCGCTGATGCTGTCAAGGTCTTTGCGTAAAAGTCCATCGTCATCGAGCGAGCGAATGAGGTATTCCAAAATGTCATGTTGGGTTTCGGTGAGGTCGGCATCACTCACCTGCTCTTTCAATTCATCGTAGAAAGAGGTAGAATCGCCATAGACCATCTCCGTATAATCTTCGTTTTGATAATTATTGGCAGCGTATGTTTCCGGCATTTCATCATCTCGGCCAATGTTTCCGAGGGCTTCGTCAAGAGCCGATTCGCGTTCTTCACGCTCTGTTTGCTGCTCAAAGTCTTCTTCTCTGTCATCATCACCGTTCAGCACACTTTCCCTTGCGTCACCTTCGCCCATATCGGTGGTATCTATCTCCAATGCAGGGTTATCGTCCAACTCGCTCATCACCTGCTCTTCCAATTCGGTTAACGGCATCTCCAAGAGTTTCACAAACAACATCTGTTGCTGTGAAAGTCGTTGTTGCTGAACCAACTTTTGAGTCTGTTCCTGTATGAGTTTCTGTGCCATGAAAACAGAATTATCTAACGAATGTCGATATATTGTCTATCTTATGCAAAGATACAAGTAAATATAGAATATCGCAAATATATAAGAATTGTTTTGTTTTCCGCCTCGATTACATGGAGGTGGGTTTTTCTTGGGGATACCGATGGGAGTTTTCGAGAGTTAACCCACTGCGTTCGTGAAGTGAACAAACATCTGATTTACATCGTCATCTTGTAAACAAAAGTCCTATTGTCTGTTAACTCTCTTTTTACTCCTGCTCACGCCTATGAACATTTTGAATCCTCTACCTCTAAAAATCGCTACAAAACAGCCTTGTGTCAATTCACCGTTAGCACCCCATAAGCTCCCGTGGTGCCGGCTCTATACCTTATCAATTTATTACCGTTATCGCCCGAAGATACAATGCCGCCATTGTCTAAGTCGTATGTTCGCTTACAATTCGGACAATGGGCTTTGTTCAAGTTGTTGACGGTGAGGTAATAATCTTTGGAATAACCCACAGAGGTGTCATAACAATTAGGGCATTCCAAATCGTAGGCATAGAAGGTAAGCGGATCGCTCAAGATGCCATAACCCACAATAATGCCATTGCGTTGACCTAAAACCATCGGGCGTCTGAGGTCGACAGCGTTGAGCTTTGTTTTGCTTATTTCCGCACTTTTACTACTGCTCACGGCAATATAGCTCACCATTGTCCCATCCACTCGTTCGTCCGCTTGTTGTATAACGGCAAAAACGTTGGAATAAGGGGTCATCGCTGCGGCGAGGTTGGCATTGAGGTGCTTCTGATTTTCAAAGACAAAGTAGATGCGTTTGCCGCTATACTCAAACTCCGTCTCACCACAAGCACCCAATAATAAAGAGGCGATTAATAAACAAAAACACTTCAACCCACGCATCAAAGGCATAGATTGAAGTGATATAAGATGAATGATATTCTTCATTTTCTTTTATTCATACTGTATATATTGCAGCAAGTCTGCCAACTTCTCAATGCCCTCGGTCAGCGGTTTCTTTACCATACCTTTAATAAAGGGGTTGAGTTCTGCCTTGATAGTGAGCTTCATTTTACTCGATGTCGCTGTTACAGGCAGGAGTTGAATCCAAAAGTTGAAAGGCACGGGCGACTGCTCGGCTTCAAACTTAATGCACTTGGGTTCTTCGCGATCGATGATGCGAAGTTTGATTTCACCCACGGGATTAGCTTTGATACAGATAGAATCGGCATCAAACGAAAATTGCTCCAACTTGTCGGCCGGTATCTTATCCTTTATCTTCTCAAGATTGGAAAGATTACTCAACATGTTATATACCACCGTCTGTGCATATGGTATCTCTCTTATACTACTTTCAAATGTACTCATCTCTTCTTTTGCAGTTGGTTAGCTGATAAGTTTGCGAGTTGTAAGCAGGTTTCCTACTTAGAAACAGGTTAACACTAACCTCATCCACTTACCAACTTATTAACTCATTAACTTAATTTCCAATTGGCGGGGTCCTTTCTCCACTCATTCAAGAGTTCAAGATCTGACTCTGCTATATATCCTGTTTCAACGGCTTTAGCCACTACATGTTCATAATCAGTCAATGTAACGAGACTCACGCCTGCTTGTTTAAATGCCTCTTCAGCCACCGGGAAGCCATAAGTATAGGATGCAACCATGCCCACTACCTCATAACCTGCATGACGCAAAGCCTCAACAGCCTTCAAACTACTGCCGCCTGTTGATATCAAATCTTCTATCACCACCACCTTGGCTCCTTGTGCCAATTCGCCTTCGATGAGGTTTTCCATACCATGATCCTTTGCTTTATTGCGTACATATACAAAGGGTAAATGTAACATGTCAGCCACTAAAGCACCTTGTGCAATAGCTCCTGTTGCCACACCTGCCACCGCCGTTGCTTCAGGAAAATGATGTAGCACGGCATGTACCAACTCCAACTTAATATAATTACGCAAATGTGTGTAAGACAGCGTTTTGCGATTATCACAATAGAAAGGTGACAACCAGCCTGAAGCCCATGTAAAGGGTTCGTTGGGTTGCAGTTTGATGGCTTTCACTTGCAATAAAAGTTGAGCCAATTCTTTTTTCAATGGGTCCATTCGTCTACGATTTTATGGTTGATAATAAGCTTGATTGACCCGCTATGGGTCACATGATGTTTACAAAGATAGATGTTTTATTGCAGAAAGCAAGGAGGAGCGGGAGCTTTTTTTATTGGCTAATGACAAGCGATAGGAGGCTTATCATCAACTATGATGTGGTTTATAAGACTCTTAGAACATATAAGACTTATAAAAACACCTGTCACTTCCGTCCAAAATCGGCAGGCACCTCGCCCCACTTCCCGGTTTCCCACTTCAACACCTGGGTAGAATAGCTATGTGTACGGAGCCATTTCTCGGCTCTGGCAATCAACTCATACAGCCCTTCTGTTTGCTCATTGCGTACCAATTTGGTTTTGCAGGTCTTTTTCTTTACCCACAAGATGGCATTATAACTGTCCGAATAAATCACCTTATCCTTTATTCCTTGTTGGTCCATCAATGCCAACGCATGCACAATAGCTAAAAACTCACCTATATTATTAGTGCCGTGCGTCGGCCCAAAATGAAACACCACCTTACCTGTCTGCAGGTCAACACCTCGATACTCCATAGGACCGGGGTTGCCCGAGCAAGCGGCATCCACAGCCCACGCATTCCGGTTGATTTCTCCCAATCCCTCTGAAAGAGGGGAGCTTTCTAAAGAAGAGAGATTAAAAAGTGATGAATCGGTTGACATAGAAATATATTAGGCCCTCCCTCATTCCCGCCCAAGGAGAGGGAGGGGTGGATTACATTCTCTCAGGAACCTCTATTCCCAACAACTCCATACCATTCTTGATGGTTTTGGCCACATTAGCCGCCAACACCAAACGCACAATTTTCTCGTTCTCACCCTCGGCATTGAGGATGCTATAATCGTGGTAGAACTGGTTGAAATCCTTGGTCAGCTCGTAACAATAGTTGGCAATGCCGCTCGGACTATAATCCTTGCCAGCCTGTTCCACTGCCACACTAAATCCGTTGAGTTTCTGAATGAGTTGTATTTCTTTCTCGTTCAAAGGCATATCATCGTTCAATGCTGCCGGCACAACGATGTTTTCGGCTGCAGCCTTACGCATGATGCTGCGAATACGAGCGTAGGTATATTGAATGAACGGACCGGTATTACCGTTAAAGTCGATACTTTCTTCGGGATTGAAGAGCATATTCTTGCGAGCGTCGACCTTGAGAATAAAATACTTCAAAGCTCCCAAACCCACCACACGGGCAATCTCGCTGCGTTCAGCCTCAGACATGTCGGCAAACTTACCCAATTCTTCGCTCGTGCGTTTAGCACCGTCTATCATCTCCGCCATCAATTCGTCGGCATCGACCACTGTACCTTCACGACTCTTCATCTTACCATTGGGCAACTCTACCATACCGTATGAGAAATGCACCAACTCCTTACCCCACTTAAAGCCTAATCGGTCCAACAGGATAGAAAGCACCTGGAAGTGATAGTTTTGCTCGTTACCCACCACATAAATCATCTTGTCGATGGGGAAATCTTTGAAACGCATGTCGGCTGTACCGATGTCTTGTGTCATATAAACACTTGTGCCATCAGAACGCAACAACAACTTCTGGTCCAGGCCCTCGTTGCTCAAGTCTGCCCATACGCTGTTATCGTCCTTGCGGAAGAACAAGCCTTTCTCCAAGCCTTCTTCCACCTTAGCACGTCCTTCGAGATAAGTGTCCGACTCATAATAAATCTTATCGAAGCCCACACCCATCATCTTATAGGTCTCGTCGAAGCCGGCATACACCCAGTCGTTCATCTTTTGCCACAAAGCACGCGTCTCGGGGTCGTTCTGTTCCCATTTCACGAGCATCTCGCGAGCCTCTTTCATCAATGGCGACTCGTCCTTGGCACGTTTTTCTGCCTCTTCTTCGCTCATGCCATCTGCCACATATTGTGCCATCAAAGGCTTATATTCTTCGCGGAAATGTTTATCGAAAGCCACATAATAGTCGCCAATGAGGTGGTCGCCCTTCTTGCCTGTGCTTTCGGGAGTAGCTCCCTCACCCCACTTCTGCCATGCCAACATCGACTTACAGATATGAATACCGCGATCATTCACAATATTGGTCTTCACCACCTTGTTGCCGTTAGCTTCCATAATCTTTGCCAACGACCAACCCAAGAGGTTGTTTCGCACATGTCCGAGGTGTAAAGGCTTATTGGTATTGGGCGAAGAATATTCGATCATCACCAAGGGAGACTCGTCGGTTACTGCCTTTAGGCCATAGGTTGCATCGCCATTCATCTCGTTGAGCAAAGCAATCCATGCCGCAGGAGCAATTACCAGGTTAAGAAAACCCTTCACCACGTTAAACTTGGCAATGACATCGCAATGCTGCACGATATACTCGCCAATGTCTTGAGCCGTGTCTTCCGGCTTCTTCTTCGACACTTTCAAGAAGGGAAACACCACCAAGGTGAGGTTTCCTTCAAACTCAGTCTTGGTCTTTTGCAGTTGCACCATGCTCTCGGTAACATCCTGTCCATATAGTTCTTTCACCGCTGCGATTACCGCAAGGCATATCCGGCTTTCTATCTTCATACCGCTATTATCGTTTTTATTATTTATTCCTTGGGTGCAAAGTTAC
>JALEWR010000038.1 GCA_022783515.1 Prevotella sp. | reverse complement strand
ACATTTTTTAAGCAACGACATACACAAATTATCACAACATCTTTTATGTCATCACCTCATAAGCATTCTTGATAAAAGTCGTGAACTGTTGTGTCTGTCGTTGCTATTAGAAATATAATGATTACTGTCTCTTAGAGCAATATTTCTTAATCCGAGCGTACTAATTGCTCCTCCTCTTTTCCAAAAAAAGAATACTGCCAATCGTCTTAATCTCCGAAAAAACATCTTATTGGATGGTTAAAAACCACTGAATATTTTTTGTATATCATTTTTTTTTATATCTTTGCCTAACTAAAACCTAAAGAAGGATGTAATGTGACTTAGGTAACTTGCATTTTCTTCTCTAACCTTTATGGTAGAATATCTGTAGATGCATGTGGATTTTTTTATACACGTCATATTAATATATGTATGTGTACATATAAAAGATACCACAACCGATGATGCTAATAACGAAGGTAAGTTGTATGTACACTTAATTATCATCTGCAAGACGCAGATTTTAAAGTACAAAAAGAAGCTAAATTTAATACACTATAAAATTAACTTAAAAAGTATGGCAAATCAATTCATCCTGAATTCTGTTCTTGCTCTATCTCTCGCGTCATCAACGCAAGTGTGGGCAGGGAATGCTGGCATGGGAAAACACGCCGCACATGTTGCTACTGCACAGCAGCAGGCAGTTCATACGGTAACAGGACAAGTTACTGATGAAAAAGGCGAACCCCTTATCGGTGTAAGTATCTTGATTAAAGGTACATCCAAAGGTACAGTTACCGATATTGATGGTAACTTCAAGCTTCCGGTGGACAATAAAAACGCAGTGCTTGTGTTTTCTTACATTGGCTACACAGCCCAGGAAGTAAACGTTCAAGGCCGTCCCTCTTTCAATGTTGTTATGAAAGAAGAAGGCCGTTTCGTGAAAGAAGTGGTTGTTACCGCTATGGGTATCCAGCGTAAAGAGTCTTCACTGACATACGCTACACAAAGAGTGAAAGCCGAAGACCTGATGAAGGTACAAGATCCCAACGTGGCTAACTCTCTCGAAGGTAAAATCTCTGGTATCACTATTACCCCTAATGCCGGTGGTGCCGGTGGTGCATCTAAGATTATGTTGCGTGGTAACAAGTCGATTATGGGTAACAGTTCACCCCTTATCGTTGTCGATGGTGTGCCAATGACCAATAATACTCGTGGACGTAAAGATGGTATTGGTACAGAAGGATTCGGATATGGTGCCGAAGGTGAAGGTTCTGATCCATTGTCAATGATTAACCCCGACGATATCGAGTCGATGAACGTTTTGAAGGGTGCCAACGCAGCAGCTCTTTATGGTTCAGTGGCTGCCAATGGTGTGGTGATGATTACAACCAAGAAAGGACGCGAAGGTAAGTTGGATATTAACTTTACCTCGAATGTGACTTTTGATAATCCTTTGCTTACCCCCAAGTTTCAACGCATATATAGAGCTGACGTAGATAGCCACGGTTTTATCTCTGATAATGCTTGGGGTGCTAAGATTGCCAATCGTGCCAATGGCGATTTGACTGTGACAGTTCCTGTGGGTGACGAGTTCTTTACACATAAAGAAAGAGAAGTTCATCTTCGCAATACTGCACATGATGATGTTGCCGATTTCTATCGCACCGGTGTGACTACCAATAACTCCATCTCTTTGTCGGGTGGTACGGCTACTTCACGCTCATACTTCTCTGTGGCTAATAGTCATGCGACTGGTATGATTGAGAAAAATTCATATAACCGTAATACCATTAATTTCCGTCAGACCTTCAAGTTCTTCGACCGTTTGAATGTTGATGCAACGTTGAATTATGTAGAAACGGTAACACGCAACCGTCCCGGCGGTGGTACTGTGGGTAACCCCATCTATCACCTTTATATGACTCCCGGAAACGTTGACGTTAACTATTACAAGAACAACTATGTAATAGAAAAAGGTCAGTGGCATCCAAAAGATAAAGGAATCTTCTTTAAGAATAAAACCGTAATGGTACAAGATCCTGTCACAGGAGAGGTTACACCCACCAGCATTTACCAGGCAGTTAGCGAGTATGCTATTTTGAATGGTCCGATGCAAGATTGGGTTTATCTTTCTTCTGCTAACAACAACCCTTACTGGTTGATGAATATGAACCAGAACAAGAAAAAAGAAAGTCGGTTGATGGGAACATTCTCCGGAAACATCGACTTGTGGGCAGGTTTCTCTTTCCAAGCACGTTTCAAATTTGAACAAATGCGTTATAATTACGACAGTCGTACCTATGCCACAACCTTTGCTTCTGCCACCATGTTCCCTTATGGAAAGTATTGGGTGAGCGATGAAAGAGCAACAGAGTTGTATACCGACTATTTGTTGAATTATAACAAAGAACACGGTGATTTCTCTGTATCGGCTACTGCCGGTTTCGTAGGACACACCGTGAAGACTAATTCAAGAGCCATCAATATTCAGAATGCCACCATCTACGACAATAAGGCTGCCACAATGATGGGTCTTCCCACAGAAGTGAACTATTTTGAAACCAATGCCGGCGATCGCGGAGTAACTTCTACTTCTAATGGTTCTAACTGGGATAGAGCATGGCTCTTCACCGGACAGGTGGGTTGGAAGGAAAAGATTTATGTTGATGGTTCTTACCGCCGTGACTGGTATCGTCCTTATAAGCAGTTCAAGCTTTTGGATTCTTCTGTAAGCGATAATTTCGGTTACTTCGGTATTGGTGCCAATGCCATTGTCAGCTCGTTGGTTAAATTGCCTGAGTGGATTAACTATTTGAAGTATCGTGCATCTTATTCAGAAGTGGGTAACTCTATTCCCAACATTGCCTATATGGCTGCTCGTGAAAATAAGTTTACCAACGCTTCTTCGGGTTCCGATTACAATGCTTTCACTCCTAAAGATGAAAAGACCAAA
>JALEWR010000044.1 GCA_022783515.1 Prevotella sp. | reverse complement strand
TAACCGACCACAACGTACAAGAAACGCTCAATATCACCGATCGGGCTTACCTGTTGTTTGAAGGTCGCATTCTCTTCCAAGGAGCTCCCGAAGAATTGGCAGAAAACAAGATTGTGCGTGAGAAATACCTAAGCAACAGCTTTGTGCTTCGCAAAAAAGACTTCCAAACACTGGACGAAGAACGAAGAGCAAGGGATGAAGAAGCACAAAGTCTGATGTAACAAAAAGAACATCCTAAAGACATAAATAAGTATGTCAAGAGAATATTTTTATCAAACAAGGACATGACTGTTTGCACTTCTTATTGGAACATACTGAGCTTGTGTTATGATTTTTTTATTCCTTTATATTAGGTAATTACGTCATTTATCCGTAATTTTGCAACTCATTGTGAACATTTGGAAAATAAATTAATATAAAAACAATAAATTCTTAAGATGAACATTTCATTTGAACTGACTGACAAAGTTAACGGTTTGCTAACCTTGACAGTAGAAGAGAACGACTACAAAGACAATGTTGAAAAGACATTGAAAGACTATCGCAAAAGAGCCAATATTCCCGGTTTCCGTCCCGGTCAAGCACCTATGGGCTTGGTAAAACGCCAAGTGGGTACATCTGTCAAGATGGACGAAATCAACAAGTTTGTTGGCGAACAGCTTTACAAGTATATTCAAGACAATAAGATTCAGATGTTGGGCGAGCCATTGCCTTCTGCAAAGCAAGAAGCACAAGATTTGGAAAAGGATGCTCCCTATACATTCGTTTTTGATATCGCCATTGCTCCCGAGTTTAAGGTGGAATTGACAGCTAAAGACAAGGTAAAATATTATGACATCATCGTTGACGACAAGTTGGTAGACGAGCAAGTGGATATGTTTGCATCACGCAGCGGTCAATACAAGCAGGTTGAGAACTTTGAAGGTAATGATATGTTGAAGGGCGACCTCCGCGAGTTGGATGCCAACGGCAACACCAAAGAAGGCGGCTTGACTGTTGAAGCAGCCGTACTGATGCCTGCTTACTTGAAGGACGACGAACAAAAGAAATTGTTTGAAGGTGCCAAATTGGGCGACATCATCACTTTCAACCCTAAGAAAGCTTACCCCGGCAGCGATGTAGAAGTTTCGTCTTTATTGAAGATCAAAAAAGAGGAAGCAGCAGAAATCACAGCCGACTTCAGCTATCAAATCACAGAAATCACCCGCTATGAGAAAGCAGAAGTAAACCAAGTTCTTTTCGACAGCATCTATGGCGAAGGCGTGGTGAAAGATGAAAAAGACTTCCGCGAAAAGATTTCAGAAGGCATCAAAGAGCAATTGAAAACCAACAGCGACTATCGCTTCATTCTCGATGTGCGTACCTACTGCGAAGAAAAAGTGGGAACATTGGCTTATCCCGAAGAGTTGTTGAAGAGAATTATGCTTAACAACAATAAGGACAAGGGTCAGGAGTATGTTGACAAGAACTTTGAAGCCAGCTTGAAAGAGTTGACATGGCACTTGATTAAGGAGCAACTCATTGCACAAACCGAAATTAAGGTGAACGACGACGATGTGCGTGAAGCTGCCAAGGAACAAGCTCGCATCCAGTTTGCACAATACGGCATGACCAATGTACCCGAAGAATACTTGACCAATTACGCTGAAGAAATGTTGAAGAACCGTGAGGCAGCACAAGGCTTCGTAGATCGTGCCATCGACCGTCAGCTCACAAATGCATTGAAAGGCGTAGTGAAACTCGACACAAAAGAGATTTCGCTCGAGGATTTCAACAAGTTGATGAGCGAATAAGCAGGAAAACAATGTAGCATCAAGCATGGCGAAAGGCCTGTCGGTTGCACTTTTAAGCCTCACTTATTTCAAAATATTGAAAATAAACTTCTAATAATATAGAGGTTGTTGACTTTTTTTGCTAACTTTGTTTTAGTAAGAAATATAAAAGAGTCGACAACCTCTATTCTTATATAATAAAAACAGCCGTTTTTGTTAAGCCAAATGAGCAGTTCCAAGCTTGCTTGAACTATGCCATGGCGAGAGAACGTATTTTTTGAGGAACAAAAAAGAAGACTAAAAAGATGAATGATTTTAGAAAGTATGCCACCAAGCACTTAGGTATGAATGGCATGGTGCTTGATGATGTGATGAAAGTACAAGCACAGTATTTGAACCCTTATATTTTGGAAGAACGCCAATTGAATGTTACCCAAATGGACGTCTTTTCGCGTCTGATGATGGATCGCATCATCTTCTTGGGAACAGCCATCGACGATTATACCGCCAACACCCTGCAAGCACAGTTGTTATACCTTGACTCGGTGGAATCGGGTAAGGATATTTCCATTTATATCAACAGTCCCGGCGGAAGCGTAACAGCAGGCTTGGGTATTTACGATACGATGCAGTTTATTACCAGTGATGTGGCCACCATCTGTACAGGCCTGGCAGCTTCTATGGGTGCAGTGTTGTTGGTTGCAGGTCAAGAGGGCAAGCGTTCTGCACTTCATCATAGCCGTGTAATGATACACCAACCCTTGGGAGGCGTACAAGGACAGGCATCGGATATCGA
>JALEWR010000184.1 GCA_022783515.1 Prevotella sp. | reverse complement strand
TTTTAAGCAGGTAAGTTTTAAAGAGTAGGTTTTTCTCTAAAAAGTGAATGGATGGTGGGAAGGGACAAGTGGTGTTACTTTTTCTTGTTCGTTTTTCTTTTAAAAAGAGAAATGTAGGGGAGGAAAAACGATGACTTTATTAAAAGGAAAGTTGCTTGTTAGTGGTTATTTGCCTGTTAACTCGCCGACTCGTTTTGCAGGTAATTTTCATTTGAAATGGGATACTTATAACTTAATAATTGTTAACAATCGGAACAATGAACAATAAAAAACTCTATCTTTGTCCGCGTTAAGAGCAGATGTTTTTAATGCATTAAAGAGTATATTAATAACTTTAACAGATAAAAATATGAAAAAAATTGTATTAACAGCAATGGTTTTGTTTGCTTCGGTTGCATCTTATGCACAACAAGCAGTGGGTACTTTCACACTTCAACCTAAGGTGGGTGTAGTAGGCGCTAACTTCTCAGGTGATAACGTCAATACCGATATAAAGGTAGGTTTCATCGGTGGTGTTGAAGCTGAGTACCAAATCACCGACATGGTGAGTGTTGCAGCAGGTGCTTTGTATTCTATGCAGGGTGCGAAGGCTGATAATCTCAAGTTCAACCTCGACTATATTAATGTGCCTGTCGTTGCCAATGTATATGTGGTTCCGGGTCTGGCAGTAAAGTTGGGCGCTCAATTTGGCTTTAAAACAAGCAGCAAAATAAAGTATGACACTAAGGTTACTGATGATTTGGAGGGCGATGTGAATGTTAAAGGCTTTGACTTCTCTATCCCCGTCGGTTTGTCTTACGAATACAAGAACGTGGTGCTTGACGGACGTTATAACCTCGGTTTGACCAAGGTGGCAGACGGAGACAAGGTCAAGAACAGCGTATTCCAAATTACATTGGGTTATAAGTTTGCTCTCTAAGCAGCAACTTCGGGAGCATTTTCTCCCTATATAATCCAAGCTAACATTTTATAATTATAAAAGAGCCATGGCTTTTCTCAATCAATAGAGAAGCTGTGGCTCTTTACTTTTTAAAGGATAAGATGAAGGGGGGGATGTTATCGGACAGACAGATTGGACGGCTTGGGGTATAGGATGAATAGGACAAATGAGACGGATTGAATAATTGGGCAAGTCCAGTTTATCCAATCATTCTTTCTTAAGCATCTTTTCGTAGACCTTCATCATGCGTTGGGCGGTGTCCTCGTTTTCAAACCGCTCAATGTATTGCTTGCTTTTTTCCACTATCTGATGCCGCACCACAGAATTTTCGATGAGCGAGCCTATCGCAGCAGCCATGCCTTCTGTATCGTCGGGATGCACATAGAGGTTGTAAGGCCCCCCCGCCTCTTCTAAGCAAGACCCCGTACAAGCCACCACCGGCAAACCACTCTGTATGGCTTCGATGATGGGCAGTCCGAAGCCTTCATAGCGAGAGGGATAGACAAAGACCTCGGCTTGCTGATAGATGGCAGGCAGATGCTCGTTGGGAACACCTTGAAGAAAATGCACGCGATGGGCAAGCCGATGCCGATGGATATATTTTTTTATCTTCTCGGCATATGCAGTATGACGCCCGACGATAACAAGATGCAGGTCGGAGGGTAGATGTGGCAGTGCCTTAACTGCCAAAAGAGCGTTTTTGCGAGCTTCTACCGTACCCACAAACAGACAATAGCGTGATGGAAGACGATAGAGAGAAGTTGCTTCCCGACACGCTTCGGCGGTGGCAGGTTGACGAAATCGGGTGCTACAGCTTTGATAAATCACCTCGATTCGATTTTCTGTAAAATCGCCAAAAGCCATGATGTCGTACTTGGTTCGCTCACTGATGGCAACAATACGATCGGCCTCTCGCAATGTTTGCTTGAACTTTCGGGTATAAATCATCACATCCCACCAATGATAATACTCCGGGTGACGCATGAAGATGAGGTCGTGAATGGTAACGAGGGCGGGTATTTGGGCGGCTTTTAATCCCACAGGAAGCTCGCCCGAGAGTCCATGGAAAAGCTCCACGCCATCGCGTTGCAAGTCGGCAACAATTCCTTTGCTTCGCCACCACTGCTTATAAAAAGGCATCAACCGTGGTTGGGGATAGACAAAACGCATGTTGTCGTTTACCTCCACCTGCTTTCTCAAAGCCTCTTTGCCCATATCCGGGGCATACAACAATAGCTCCACCTGCTGCCGTAGAGCAGAAAGAGCATTGACAAGTGTGCGACTATAACTGCCCAGACCTGTGCCGTTACGCACTATTCTCTTGGCATCAAAACCAATTTTCCATTGTTTTTTCATCTGTCGCAAAGGTACGAAAAAATGCAGAAACCATACAATTCATACTTTTGTATGTCGTTTTTTATTTGTAGTTTTGTAAAATTATAGTACAATAAAGACATCAATATGGTCAATCGCCTTTGCTATCTGTCGCATAATTATCGAGAACTGAACAGTTCGGGAAATAAAGCCAAGCACGACAATGAAACAACATTGTGTGAAATGGGAGCCGTGAATCTGGGTATGCCCACTTCTTATCACCACAGCAAGATTGTAGCTTTCTTCCTCAATTTGGCAGGCGTTTGCAGATTGGCCTTACATGTTCGCAAAGGTGATGTCGTGGTGTTGCAATATCCCGTGAAAAAGTATTTCAGCACGATATGCCGCATGGTACATCTTCGGGGAGCAAAGGTCATGGCCTTGATACACGACTTAGGGTCGATGAGAAGAAAGAAACTAAGCGTTACAACCGAAATAAACCGACTGATGGGTGCCGACTATGTCATTGCCACCAACAGCACCATGCAGGCGTGGTTGAAAGAAAAAGGCTATAGAAAGGGTATGGGTGCTTTGCAACTGCACGATTATCGTTCTGCAACTATTGCCCCATTGCGTTCTGCCAATCATGCAGAAACCTTGCCAAGAGTGGTTTATGCGGGTGCATTGGCTCCTCGGAAAAACATGTTCTTACTGCAGATGCAGGAGGCTGCCACTCATTTTCAGCTCGAAATTTATGGCAATCGAAATGGTATTCACGGTTTAAGCGAGAGCGAGAATGTACATATTCATGGCTTTATGGCAGCCGACGACTTTATAAAAAACGTGCAAGGCGAATATGGATTGGTGTGGGATGGCGATAGCTTGGATGAATGTACGGGCAATTTTGGCGAATATCTACGCTGGAATACACCCCACAAGGCATCCTTCTATCTGCGTGCCGGCCTGCCCATCATTGTATGGCGAGAGTCGGCATTGGCTCTTGTTGTGCAACAATATGGTATAGGGCTTTGTGTGGACAGTATCCGCCAACTCAATACAACCTTGGCGGCGATTTCGCCGGAAAAATGGAACGAGATGCAGCAACGTGTACGCAGCATTGAACAACGCATGCAGCAAGGAGACTTTTTTCGCACTGCCCTACAAACAGGATTGCAACAGTTGGAACATCAATAACAATACAGACATTAAAGAATGACAAGTAACAGTATATTACTCATAGAACCTTTTCTGCCCTTTCCCTCAAAAAGCGGCGGGCATGTTGCCATATATCATGGACTGAAAGCCATATACGACCGTTTTGAAAAGGTATATATCGTATTTCCCACCAAGCCTTATCAAGGCTTGCAAGAGGAAATGGATACCCTCAACGCGACATTTCCCAACTTGGTGCTGTTGCCTTTTCTTGACGACAGATATAAGGGAACGCCGGTGGAACGATGCAAAAAAGAAATTAAACGTTTCTTTGCCGAGAAGTGTAAGAAGCAAACTGCTCGCTTTTTTGAGAGCATAACAAACAGTCGTCCGCATCTTGCAACCGAGCTATATAGTATAAAAGATTATCCCAACGACTTCCAGCAGTTTATCTGTGATACCATAACAGACCACGATATACCGGTGGTTCAGATTGAATTTTATTGGCAACTGCCCTTAGTAGCTTGTCTGCCTGCCCATGTAACCAAGATTTTTGTGCATCATGAGCTATGGTTTGTGCGACAGCAACTCAATCTCGACATCTGGGGACACAATGCTTACAGAGAGTCGGGGGTTAAAATCAGCCAATGGATTGAAATGGCTATGCTCAACCAATATGATGCCGTTATCACCTTATCGGAAGTGGATCGCGAGAAACTCATACAATCGGGAGTGAACGTTCCGATATATGCTTCCATGGCAGTGGTGGAAGACGAGCCGCAGAGAAGTCCGCAACCGTCCACCACCACCATTTCTTTTCTCGGCCCTTACCATCACTATCCCAATTGGGATGGTGTGATGTGGTTTTTGGAAAACTGCTGGGAGAAACTGTTAAGGCAAAACCCCAACTTCCGGTTTAAGATTATAGGCAACTGGAAAAAGAGTAAAATCAAGCAGATAACAAGACGCTATCCGCAAGTTGTCTTTACCGGAGTGGTCGACAACTTGGATGAAGCTCTGGCAGGGACAACCATGATTGTACCCATCAGATTAGGCAGTGGAATAAGAATGAAGATATTGGAAGCCGCCCAACTCTGTGTTCCCTTTGTTACAACCACGGTGGGTGTAGAGGGCCTTCCCTTTACTAACGGCGACGATTGCTTTATTACAGACCATCCCGACACCTTTGTCGAGAGTATTCTGCAATTGGAAAACCAAGCCGTAAGACAACGATTGACAGAGGCTGCCAAAAAGAAAGTGGATGCCGGTTTTTCATTCCGGACGTTTAAAAACAACAGAATGGAAATCATCAATCGGATTATTGGGTGAAGACTTTCATCCAAATAGATTCGTCACAGTTCGATTGGGATGAAAGTTTTCTGCAACTCAATAACTTGAAAACTCACCTGTTATCCCCTCTCATCCACTACCTTTCTCCTATTTCTTGGGACGATTCGGAGAGGTTTTCATCAATTCCATCCATCGCTTCATCACCTCTTCTGTGCTAAAGTCCTCTAATCCTTTTGTGGCATCGACAGCCATCTTCTCTCTCAACAATCTGTTTCCCATTAGTTTTCTCAAACAGTCGACATAGCTTTGACGGTCGTTTTCTGTCAAGATAAAGCCATTTTCACCATTTGTTATTATATCGTCTATCGCCTTAAATGTATTGAAGGCAAGGGGAACAACGGCCTGTTGCCGTGCCTCCAAAATGGTGAGGGGCAAGCCTTCGCATAGCGACGTCATGAGAAAAATCGATGCCTTGGCATAATAATCAAAAGGATTGCAACGGCCTAAAAACTCTACATCGGGAATAAGGTTGTCCTTTGCCCATGCCTGATACCGGTGTGTACAAGGTTCTTCGCCATCACCAATGATGATAAGTCGCCAGCCTTCAGTATCCGGATGTTGTTTGGCTTCCTTCCACAGCTGCAAAGCCAAACGAATACGCTTTTGTCTTTCGTCAAGCCTGGTTACGATAAGAGCCAATTTTTCCTTATTTCCTATATTGGAAACGTCAAATATTTGTTGAAAGGGAAGTGCATTAGGGATGACCGATATATTATCGGTATTGGGAGCATCAGCCCAACGTGAAAACTCGTCTACATACGAAGAAGAGAGTACCACCACATGGTTGGCTGCCCGATAAGCTTTGCGGTATCTTCTTTCTAACTTCTTACGGCCTAACCAACGAAAAAGAGGGAAGAGTCGAAGTTTAAGCTGATACCGCAAGCGTTTCAAACCTTTACTCTTTTGTAGCCTCTCCAATACCTCCACTTCTTGCGTTTGTTCCCATCCGGGAGCAAAATGATGAGAAAAAATTAACCGGCAATGAGGACATTGATTAACTGCTTCTCTAAAAAAATCCGTTTCACGAAAGTAGCCTTGAAGTACCACATGGTCTACTTCATAACGTGTGAGAATATCGGCGATTCGTTCAATTACCTGTTTTCGTTCTTGCTTAAAGTCGATAAAACAATAATCGTCGAAACCTTCTTGTGTACCCGGAAAAGGCATAGAATAGCTTGCAATGCAACGCACTCCATAACGCTGTGATAGCTGTTTGGCCACAGTAATGGTGGTATGTTCGGTACCTCCTTTTTCCTTGACCGGTTGATATCGGGTATAGAAGAGTATGGTCATAAAAAATCTTTTTACTTAAACAACTGATGAAATTTAATGGCAAGATGGCCCAAGACATAATAAATGGGCGATAGATTCCAAATATTTTTCACCTCTTGCCTTACTTCTTCGTTTGCATAGATAACGCCACCACGCAATATACGCTTGGCCATACGCTTCTGCTTGATAAAAGAAGTGGTACAAGGCATCAGTCCTTTTGTCTTTAATCGGTCAAAAACACGTTTGTCTTCCTTATCCAACTTTCCGCTCTTACTTGTTTTCGAGGTATTGGATTCGGCATATACCCTAAACTTGTTTAAAGGCTCTGCGATAACGGCAACATTGCCCTTGAGTGCCATATCAGTCCAAAACACCCAGTCGCCCGATTCTTTATACTCCATAAATTCCTTACTAATGCTCAACGCATTTTGCTTGGAGAATATCACCGAACTGGCATTCCTGACAGTGTTAGACAGACAAAGATATTTCTTAATGAATGTTTGTCCATCCCAATGTCTATCGCGTTTAAACTGACGTTGGCTGATATACTGTACCTCTCCCTTTTCATTCACAACCTTAGAACGTGCAAAGGCAAACGAACAATCATATTGCTGATACATCCGAACCAATCGTTCAAGCATATCCAAGCTACAGCAATCGTCGCATTCGGCTATCCAAATAATATCGCCCTGTGCCAAGGTGATACCCTTATACCATTGCTTGAAAGGCGAACCCGAATTTTTGTCGTTGCGAATAACATGTGTTACATGTGGGTCATCGGCATATTTCCGGATAACTTCCATGCTGTTGTCAGTAGAACAGTCGTCCAATATAATCAACTCAAAATCCTGATAAGACTGTTGAAGAATACTCTGTAATCGTTCTTCCAAGAAATCCACATGGTTGTAACTTGGTATGATAACACTTACAAGAGGCTTTTGGGTATTGTTGGAAGACATATCTGTAAACACTTAAACAAGTAAGAATAAAATATATTTCTATATCGTTCGCAAAGATATAAATTTAAACATACACGTCCAAAAAACCATAAAATAATCTGTTCCTTTTTACTTTATTGCATAACTTTGTAGAAAACAATGCCCTTATAACCATTTTATAACGATGAAAGAAGAAGTTCTGCATATTGCAACCAATATTGACGATAATTATCTCACCTATTGTGCGGTGATGTTGACTTCATTGTTTGTCAACAATCCCAATACCACCTTTAGCGTGCATATCCTTTCTCAAGGGCTGCAACCAGCCACAATACAGAGTCTTGAGCAATGTGTCCGTGGATTTGGTAATCACCATCAACTCTGTTTTCATACCATAGATGGTGCTGTCATTGACCGTTTACCGCAATACGAGAATGGGCATATCTCGCCCGCAGCTAATTGCCGGCTCTTTGCAGCCGAACTGCTTCCGGCCCATCTCACCAAGGTTTTGTACCTGGATTGCGACTTGCTGATACTTGACAAGGTAGATGCTCTCTTCCAACTCGATTTGAAAGATTATGCCGTAGCAGCTGTAGAAGACATGTGGAGTGGCAAGAACGACAACTACGAGCGTTTGGGCTACGACTCTCAATACACTTACTTCAATTCTGGGGTGATGATGATCAATTTGGAATGGTGGCGACAACATCAGATAGAACAGTCGGTATCTGCCTTCTTATCCACACCTCGCAACCTTAAATATATCGACCAAGACATTCTCAACGCGGTGTTGCACCGCCATTGGCTGCAACTGCCCTTGGTGTGGAATGTACAGGATGGCTTCCTAAGAAAAAAGACAAGAATAAGAGAAAGCAAGCTGAACGAGATGCTCCATGCCGCTAAAAAACCTTCCATCGTTCATTATACGGGTGGCAAAAAACCGTGGCACAGCCGCTGTCTCAACCCTTATCGGCACCTCTTCTTTCAGTATCTCGACCAAACACAATGGAAAGGATGGCGTCCTGAGTTGTCGTTGGGCGACCGCTTCCATCTCTTCCTTGGCAATATCCTCACCGCATTGTGGCTCAAACCAAGGAAGTATCGCAACGACTTGCGTGTTTTTTAGCAACAACTTAAACATGTATAGCAACGCCTTGAACGTTTTTTAGCAACGACATACACAACTGTACACAACTTTTCTCTTTCAATAAGTATTCTATGTTGTGTACAGTAGTGTGTGTTGTTGCTACCCTTTTACTCTGCAATTCAGTCTCAATGGCTCTGCATCTTAGGCTGAATGACACACCCATTCAGACTTGATTGCTCACCGATTCAGTCTCAATTCCACAGTAACAGATGTTTGTTGGGACGAGACAGCTAAACAATGAGAAAACGAGAGGTACACTCTTATCGCATCTTTATGGGTTGCTCGCTGTCTTATCTTTGCTCTTGGAGTTCATCTTTGCCTGCCCTTGAGCTGTTGATGATACAGGTTTTATTTCGCCATACAATAAAAGTAAGGTTCAAAAAACTTGAAAAATAATTTGGAGGTTATTGAAAAAAGTTATACCTTTGCACTCGCAATTGTCCCATGGTGTAATGGTAGCACTACAGTTTTTGGTTCTGTCTGCGGAGGTTCGAGTCCTTCTGGGACAACAGAGCAAAGCGTTTCAACATCGTTGAAACGCTTTTTTTGTATATGTATGTTTTTTCTTGTTGGGTTAGTGGGGTGAGATGAGCCGACTGTCTTTTACCTTTCTTTAAATGGTAGATAAAGTTGCACCCAACGAGGTTGGGTATTGGGTTCATCATTCTGCGAATGAGAGACCGACAGACCTAGAAGTCGGATGGGATGATGGGGAAAATCTATCTCGTTTAACAGTCGTTTGGCGATGGGCAGGATGTCGTCTTTGCTGGTGAAAGGTTTGTGCAAAGTCTGGCTCCTGGTTATCTGTGTAAAGTCGTGAAACTTCACTTTGAGGGTGAGGGTGCGACCCTTAAACCTACCTTTTTCTATGCGTTCAACCAACTCTAATACAAGGTTGTAGAGTTCGATGACAAGCGGCGACCTGCTATCTAAATCTTTGATAAAGGTGCGTTCGCATCCCACCGACTTCCTGATATGTTCCGCTTCCACCTTTCGATGGTCTATTCCGCGTGCAAAGTCGTAATAGGCATTACCCATTTTTCCGAAGATTTGGGTGAGACGAAGTCGTGAATAGTTACGCAATTGGCCGCCGGTGAAGATGCCCATGCTATGCATTGTGGCAGCGGTTTTACGCCCAACGCCCCAAAAGTCTTCAACGGGCAGGTCGGTAATGAACTTTTCGGCACGGTCGGGATGAATGACTGTGAGTCCGTTGGGCTTGCGAAAGTCGGACGCAACCTTTGCCAAAAACTTGTTGTAAGACACTCCTGCCGATGCCGTGAGCTGCAACTCTTCCCTGATTCTTTGTTTTATCTCTTTGGCAATATCCACCGCCAAAGGTATGTTTTTCTTGTTAATGGTAACGTCGAGATAGGCCTCGTCGAGCGAAAGAGGTTCGATCATGTCGGTATAATCACGAAAAATATCATGCACTTTGGCTGATACCTCGCGGTATTTGTCAAAATGTACCGGTATGATGACGAGCTGCGGACAGAGTCGTTTGGCTGTTTTCACGGGCATAGCCGACCGCACTCCGAAGCGTCGGGCTTCATAACTGGCAGTGCATAGCACACTCCTGTCGCCGTCAAAGCCCACTCCCACAGGCTTTCCACGCAACGTAGGGTCGTCGCGTTGTTCCACCGAAGCATAGAAGGCGTCCATGTCTATGTGGATGATTTTTGAGCGTTTGTCGGGTGTTTCGCTCTCTGTGTTATTGTGGGTCGACATCGTAAAACACTTGTAAGGTGGCATATCGCTTGTCTTGCAACAGCTGTTGTTGGGCATAACGGAGGTGTTGACGCACCTTTTGCTGGTCAATTCCGTTTTCCAGCTTAATGATAATCTTGCGGATGTGCATGGTCTTTACACGAGCCACGGCAGGCTTGTCGGGGCCTAAGACGCGTGAACCGAAACTCTGTCTGAGCCTATATCCCAATTCCATACTTGCCGAATCGGCCACTTGTTCCTTTGCGTGCTTCACATAGACATACACCAAATGGTGGAAAGGAGGATAAGAAAAAGCCTTGCGTTCTTCCAACAGGTCGTTGTAAAACGCCTGATAATCGTTGGCCATGACTTGGCGGATAACAGGCAAATCGGCTTGTCCTGTTTGCAAAAACACCTTTCCCTGCTTGCCTTTCCTGCCTGCCCGTCCGCTCACCTGTGCCATCATCATAAACGCTTGTTCGTAGGCACGGAAGTCGGGATAATTCAACATGCTGTCGGCATTCAGTATTCCGACGACACTTACCTTGTCGAAGTCGAGTCCCTTGCTCACCATCTGTGTGCCAATGAGCATATTGGTTTTACCCGAAGAGAAGTCGCCAATGAGGCGTTCGTAGGCGTTTCGGGTGCGGGTGGTGTCCAAATCCATGCGAGCGATGCGTGCTTCGGGAAAGAGTCGGGCAATCTCGTCTTCCACCTTTTCAGTGCCATAGCCGCGTCCTCTTAGTTCGTTGCTCTCGCAGTTGGGGCATTGTGTAGGTACAGAGTAGGTATATCCGCAGTAGTGACAAGTGAGTTGGTTCATGTTTTTGTGCAGTGTGAGCGACACGTCGCAATTCGTACACTTCGGCACCCATCCGCAAACCTTACACTCGACCATAGGAGCGAAGCCACGACGGTTTTGAAAAAGGATAACCTGTTCGCCCTTTGCCAAGGCCTCACGGATGGCGGCGAGGAGCTGAGGCGAGAACATTCCCTTCATGATTTTGCGTCGACGAAGGTCTTTTACGTCCACCACCTCAATCTCGGGAAGGGCAATATCCTTGTAACGGGTGGTGAGTTGAACCAAGCCATACTTGCCTGTCCGGGCGTTATAATAGCTCTCCATCGAGGGTGTAGCTGTGCCTAAGAGTGTCTTTGCACCATAATAGCCCGCCAGGACGATGGCTGCCGATCGGGCATGATAGCGTGGGGCAGGGTCTTGTTGTTTAAAGCTCGACTCGTGTTCTTCGTCAATGATGACGAGTCCGAGGCGTTGGAAAGGCAGAAAGACGGCACTTCTCGCTCCCAAAATAACATCGTATGGGTTGTCGGAAAGTTGTTTTTGCCATATCTCTACCCGTTCGGCGTCGCTGTATTTAGAATGATATATGCCCAGGCGATTGCCGAAAACACGTTTTAGGCGAGTCATAATCTGCACGGTCAACGCAATTTCGGGCAGCAGGTACAACACCTGTTGCTTATCGTCCAAGGCCTTTTGGATTAAGTGAATGTATATTTCGGTTTTGCCGCTCGATGTAACGCCATGAAGCAAAACCACGTTTTTTTTCAGCATTTCAAAGAGAATGCCGTTGTAAGCCTCGAGCTGTGCCGCATTGAGAGCTTTTATTTGGTTGGGTTGAGCCGCCTCTCCATCATTGAGTCTGCCCACTTCTTTATAATAGACGCGAAGTATTTTTCGGTCGATAAGAGCCTTCAAAACCGCCACATTGCAGTGGCTTTCGTTGATCAACTCTTCTTTTGTAATCTCCACAATCGCTTCTTTCGGCTCATCGTCTTGCAAGCTATCCCAATGAGATAGCCGCAGAAAGCAATTCAATACCTGCTGTTGTTTCTCGGCACGCGACAGACTATTGAAGACGTGATGCAAGGTGGCTTCGTTGCAACAGTTGTCGACAAGGGTGATATAGGCTTCGGTTCGGGGTCTGAAACCATCTTCGGCTTTTAGTCCGGAGGGTAAGGCGGCTTTATAAACATCACCGATGGGCGATAGGTAATAAGAAGAAATCCACTGCCATAGGCGGTATTGTTGGGGCAGAAGTACAGGCTTTTTATCCAAAACCTGTATCACCTCTTTTACCTCAAACTGTGGTTTCTCCTCATGCACACGCACTGCCAGTGCCGTGTAAGACTTGCTTTTGCCCAGTGGCACCTGCACTCTCACGCCCTGTTTCACCTGCTCTTCCATTCCCGGAGCAAGCGAATAAGTAAACAATCCCTCCAATGGGAGGGGCAATATCACGTCTGCATATTTTGTCATTGATGCAAAGATAAGGAAAAATATAGATATCATAGAAAGGCGAACAGGTATAGATGGGGTAGATTCTCTATATTTTCTATAGGCTGTATGCTCCAAGTTCGGATCAGGTTGGCGAGTGAGTAAGTTGATGATTTGACAAATAAGTAATCCGAAATGGGGTGTAATGGACTTGTCAGTAGCCCGTTCGGCTTGTATATAACTCGGTGTAAGCAACATTCATCAAGGAGCTTGAACAAATATAGTTTCACTGCTCTTGTAGTGTCGTTTTACTCTTCTTTTCTCGTTCGTTCATTCACGGCTTGACGCCAGATAAAAGGTTTTGGGTCATTCCTTGCATCAACTTTTTTACTAAAAAATTTGCAGGTTCAAAAAATATATGTACCTTTGCACCACATTAAGCCACGCCCAGATGGCGGAATCGGTAGACGC
>JALEWR010000129.1 GCA_022783515.1 Prevotella sp. | reverse complement strand
AGAGCGAATAACGTAATAGAAAGTCTTCCTGCTGTGAACATGGATGAGGCCCGTAAGCAAGAAATCATCTTGGAGGCTCGCTTCTTGCGTGGTTTTTATTACACTTATTTGGCATGGTTGTGGGGTGGTGTGCCTACTCCGCTTAGCACAACAGCCGATCCAAAACTTCCAAGATCGTCGGTTCAAGATGTCTATACCATTATTTTGGACGATTTGAAAGCGGCTTATCAAGGTTTGCCCACTCGCAATATGTACGACTCGAGGGTGAACAAATACACCGCGGCTGCCATGTTGGCAAAGGTTAATCTTTATTTGGCGTCATGTAAGGAAAACAATGTGGGGACTGATCTCAACTTTGCTTTGAATAGTTTTGATTGGGTCGACAGTCAAGCATGTTATGCAGAAGCGAAAACTCTATGTGCCGATATCTGCAATAATGGTGGCTATACCTTACAGCCAGAATATGGTTATAATTTCATTGCTGATAATGCTGCGTTGAAAAAGACACAAACCAGCGAGGCTTTGATGCTCGCTACCTTTGGAAAAGAAGGCGTTAAATATTTCTTCTACACCCATCTTACAGGTCCCGCCGGTAATGTCAATACTAACGGAGGTGGTGCCGGATGGTTCCCCGCTTTAGGCGAATTGGCGTCGTTGTATAACAAAAGCGATGTGAGATACAAACAAAATATCGGTGGTGCTTATCATACGACGAAGACAACGATTGAAGGTGTAGAATACTATGTACCCGTAAATCTTTACGGAAGTGGCAGCAACACCTTCCTGACAAAGTTCAGACAAAGCTCGCCCACAGCCCGTTCGGCAGCCGGTGTACCTACTTCTCTCAGTACATTGAATATTCCTCTCATTCGTTTTGCTGATGTTTTGTTGATGTATGCCGAAGCAACCTTTAAGACAGGTGATGAAGCCGGGGCTCGCAAACTCTTGGAGCCTGTGCGTCTGCGTGCAGCCAAGGGCGACGCTGTTTTGGCAGGCGATTTGGCAATAGCTTATCAGAAAAACGACTTTATGGATGAATTGAAGGACGAGCGTTCAAGAGAATTGTGTGCCGAAGGGGTGCGTCGCTTCGATTTGATACGTTGGGGTAAATTGGAAAGTGTGGTAAAAAACCTGAAGAGCGACCCCGTAACAGGGCTTAATCCTAATGTATTCTATTACAACGAACGTTTGGCCAAGTCGGTAAAAGACAATTTCCAACCTTTCAAAATCTGGTATCCCATCCCCAAAAGAGAGATGGAGGTGAACGCCAATCTGTTGCAAAATCCAGGTTGGGAGCAACTTGTTCCCTGATAAAAGTGTGTAAGAAGTATCAGTTAAACCCGATATTCGGGTTGATTTAAACAAGAATTATTTCTCAATATGACAAATATGTTGAAACAACTCTTTATCCTTGTCTGTGCCTTTTCGCTTTCTGCGTCGGCACAGGGCAAGGACGTATATAAGGTTAAGTCGCCCAATGGCAAACTGTCTATGGAACTTTACTTGGGCAGAAACATGGAATATGCCGTGCTGTCAGCATCAGACACACTGGTGCGACGTTCGCCCATTTCGCTCCGTTTGGTAGGAGGCACACGCTGGGGGGCTGATGCCAAGGTAGTAAAACTACAAGAACGAATAGTGGACGATGTCATTAACACACCTGTTTACAAGAAAGCAACTGTACATAATCATTGCAATGAGCTGGCTTTGCGTATGAAAGGCGATTACAGCCTCATTCTTCGTGCCTACGATGAGGGTGTGGCTTACCGTTTTGTGAGTCATGGTAAGAAACCTTTCAAGGTTGAAAGCGAGCAAGCTGTGTTCAACTTTCCTGAAGACGTAAAGGTGCATGTGGCATATGTTCCTGTAGGTTCAAGAGATACCACAAAACAGTTTAACAGTTCGTTTGAAAACACTTACGAGCATGCAAACATTACCGAATGGACGAAAAATCGTTTGGCAATCTTGCCGCTTGTAGCCGAAACGAAAGATGGAAAGAAAATTTGTATTACCGAAGCCGACCTTCACGACTATCCGGGAATGTATCTTTTTAATTCCGAAGGGAAGTATAGTTTGAAAGGAATGTTTGCTCCTTATCCTAAGACAACGGCACAAGGCGAACGCAACGTACTTACTGAGACTGTGAAGGCAACCGAGAATTATATAGCTCGATACAACAGTGGAACAGCTTTTCCATGGCGTGCTGTCATCGTGGCGGATAAGGATGCCGAACTTCTCAACAACGATATGGTTTACAAATTGGCTACTCCTGCCAAAGGAGACTTCTCTTGGGTGAAACCAGGAAAGGTGGCTTGGGACTGGTGGAACAACTGGAATCTGTCGGGTGTGGACTTTGTTACCGGTATCAACAATGAGACCTACTGTCATTATATCGACTTTGCCGCTCGCCATGGTATCGAGTATGTCATCTTGGATGAAGGTTGGGCAGTAGCCAAGAAAGCCGATTTGATGCAGGTGGTGCCTGAAATTAACTTGCCCGAATTAGTGAAGTATGCCTCTCAAAAGGGCGTGGGACTGTTACTTTGGGCTGGTTATTATGCTTTCAACAAGGACATTGAGGGTGTATGCAAGCATTATGCAGCCATGGGAATCAAGGGTTTCAAGGTCGACTTCATGGACCGTGACGACCAAAAAATAGTGGCTTTCCACAGTAAGGTGGCTGCCATTGCCGCCAAATATGGACTCCTAATCGACTTCCACGGTACATATAAGCCCACAGGTTTGCAATGTACTTACCCCAACGTGATAAGTTTTGAGGGCGTGCATGGGTTGGAACACATGAAGTGGAGCGATACCGACGACCAAGTAACTTACGACGTTACTGCTCCTTTTATCCGCATGGTGGCAGGTCCGATGGACTACACCCCGGGTGCTATGCGTAATGCAGTAAAAGCTAACTATCGTGCTATTCGTCATGAGCCGATGAGTCAAGGCACCCGTACCCGACAATTGGCGTTGTATGTTGTCTTCGAGTCGCCTCTGTCTATGTTGTGCGACAGTCCGACAAGTTATGAGCAAGAGGCAGAATGTACCCGCTTTATTGCTGGCATACCCACTGTATGGGACGAGACAAAAGCCTTGGACGGAAAGATTGCCGAACATATAGCCATTGCCCGCAGAAAGGGTAACGACTGGTATGTGGCAACTCTGACCAACTGGGAACCACGCACCATGGAACTCGACCTCTCGTTCTTGGGAAGTGGAGAGTTTGTTGCAGAACTGTTTAAAGACGGCGTCAATGCCGATAAGGTGGCCAAGGATTATGTGCGAGAAGTGGTTTCCGTTCCTGCCAACAAACGTCTTCCTGTATCGATGGTGGCAGGTGGTGGCTGCGTGATGAAGATTAGCAAGAAGTAAGTAAATGCAGAATTTGTCTTTTCTCCATGCAGAAGAAAGAGTGTTACATATCAGTTGTGAAGCAGATGGCAGAGCCCCGCAAAAGTTTTGTCTTGTTGCTTGCATGTCTATGTGTCATGTCTGTGTGGGGCGAAGCTCTGCATCAGAGGCCTTTGAATGGTGTTTCAACATCTATCAATGACGTGAAAGCTTATATTCAAGGGCGTTTGGATGCAGGTGAAAAACATATTGTCATACCCAAGGGAACATACGTTTTCAATCTGAAGGATTTTCTGCCGCTTACCTTACGGCAGTTGCAGGATGTGACAATAGATGGTTCGGAGTCGCATTTCATCTGCAACGAGAATACGAGGGCTATCTATATGGATGGCTGTACCAACGTGACGTTGAAGAATTTTAGCATCGATTTCAATCCGCTCCCCTTTGTTCAAGGACGCATAGAAGCTGTGGGGACAGACACCACCCGTTGGATAGACATACGCATCTTTGAAGGTTACGACATCGACCGCATCGCCCTGAACAATACAGAGTTGTTTGATGCTCATACGCTGGAGCTGAAAAAGAATTCAAGTTCCATATATCAATCCTACATGTATGACAATATAGAGGTAGACGAAGTGCGACGCATAGTGCGTGTAAGGAAGAAATCCACCGCACCCGACATCTTTTCCGAGACGCCCGGAGACCTCGTGGTGTTCACCGCCAAGAAGCCGGTACAGGCATTGGGGCATACTATTTATACGGACAACAGCACTCGCTGCACATTCGAGAACATCACACTCTACTCCAGTCCGGGATTCGCTTTCTACGAGTTTGGCTGCAATCGCACTACATACAGACGTTGTAATGTTGTGAGAAAGACCGACGATGCTGGTGTGACTTTCAGTCGGTTGAGGTCAGGAAACTCGGATGGCATAGACAGCAGGGGGGCTGTTGTGGGACCAAGTATTACACAATGTACCATCCTTCACAACTCGGACGACTGTATAGCCATCAGTGGTCGCTTTTACATTGTGGTACAAGAAACATCCCGAAAGATGCTCGTGCTGACCTATCTGCCCATGGATGTAACGGCAGGCGACAGTCTTTACATCGTGGCAAAGGACGGAACGATACGCAGCAACAAGGTTTTATCTGTGACGAAGAGTGCCACGACACTTATTGATAAGCAACTTTACGAGGAGGCACTTCATGCCTTCGATGCCATCAATCCCTCGCTTGCCGACCTTTTCAGAGGAAAGAGTGTATACGAGTTCACGCTTTCGGAGACGACGAATGCACAAATCGGTGAGGTGGTGTATGTAAAACGACGCACGGGATCTGACTTCTATATTGCCAATAATACCCTCGGACACACACGGGCGAGAGGCATGCTGATCAAGGCTTCGCATGGAGTGATAGCCGACAACAGGATAGAAGGCTGCCAATTGCCTGGTATTTCCGTCGCCCCCGAATTGTTTTACATGGAAGCAGGATATGCCCAAGACCTTCATATCATCAATAACGACATATCACATTGCAACTTCGGCTACTCTCGATGGGCATGGGAGCAGGCTGGAGCCTTGACGGTTGTGGCACAGACTGTGGGGAAAAAGTTTGCCGTGGCTGGCGGATTCAGGAATATACGGATAGAGAACAACCGCATCATCGGTGCTCCGCGTCCATCTGTTGTGCTTACCTCGATAGACGGAGGATATTTCAAAAACAACGAAGTGGTGTCGGATGAGGCGATGATTCGCCGCAATGGATATTACCTCGGTGTGGATAACAAGATGGATGTGTGGGGCATCAACAACCGCAATTTCATCCTGTCGCCTCCCACAACATCCACATCGTTGCCGGCAATGCGGCAGGAACATGCAGGAACAGTGCTGATAACCGGAATCATTCCTTGTGTGGTAGAGAGTGGAGAAAAGAAAATTACGGAGGTAAGTATTTATCTCCCATCGGGACAATGTATGGGTCGGTATGCCACGCAACCTGTTTCCCGCTATACTGTTCCGCTGATATTGTCGGAGGAAACCAAGGGTCTGGTATTGTTGAAGGTGACCCTTGAGGACGGACAGACAATGGTTTTGAAATACCTTGTCAGTCATTCATCACGTTAATTCATCAACTTATTGTATAACATCTAAATGGTTTGATTATGAGATTTTATTCTTTACTTTTGGGTTTGATGGTTTCTCTGGGTTCAATGGCACAGACAACCTATTATGTAAGCAAGAGTGGAAGTGCCACCAACGACGGACTTTCATGGGCTACAGCCAAGAATTTTATCAAGAACGCCTTAACTGTGGCACAGGATGGAGATATCATCAAGGTGGCGAAAGGCACTTATGCAGATGGTGCTACAATCACTGTTGCGAAGTCAGTAACCATCAAAGGAGGTTACGACCCGGAGACTGACACGCAGGATTATGACAATCCGAGCGAGCTGACACGTATTGGTGGCAATGGGCGTATCATGTCTTTTTCTGCTGCAGGCAAGACTTTGACACTCGAAAACCTGTTGTTTGCATCAGGAAAATCAGATCAGGGAGCTGCCTTGCAAGCTGTTTTCAATGGCATGCAAAACACCGACGGCATCGTCATCAACCGTTGCCGTTTCAACAACAATACCTCCACCGCAGGTTTCGGAGGGGCTATCATGGCGATGCGTGTGCCTGTAAAGCTGTCTCATTGCATCTTTTCCAACAACACAACTGCTACCAGCGGTGCCGTGTTCTTGAAGTATGGGGCGGCTGAATTGATAAATTGTCTTTTCTCGAACAACAACAGTACGGACGATGCTGGTGCCCTTTATTATTATGGAACTTCCTTGAAGGTGGTGAGCAGTACGTTTGTCGGCAATCGTGCTACGGATGCTTCAAAAGCACAGGGTGGTGCTATTGCCTTGTTCTCGGATGCCAATGTTACATCCAATATTGAATTGAGCAATTCCATTTTATGGGGTAACACGGCAGCAAAGGAAGCCGGACAGGTTTATGCCTTGAATGATATACAGATCCAGCTCACTTCCAACATCATCCAAGGTGGCAGGGCAGACATCCTGATCGGTGCTCGTGCGGCAGTTAACTATACCACGGATGCAGCGACAGACGCGTCTGATACAGATCCGCTTTTTGAGGATGCAGCTGCGGAAGACTATCGTCTGAAGAGCAACAGTACAGCCATCGATGCAGGAAATGATGATAAGGCGACAGGCATAACAACCGACTTGTCGGGCAAAGCACGCAAGAGTGGGACAGCGGTAGACTTGGGAGTGTATGAGTATAATCCTACTGCTACCTCCATAAATGCTACTTCCACGACATCAGAAACCTTGCATTATGATGTAACTACAAAGACTTTGCACGTGAACAGGGCAGGCATTGCCCAAGATGTATTGAGCATCTATCAGGTTAACGGATGTCTTTTGCGTAACAAGAACCTTAATGATACAATTATATATGTAGGCGATTTGCCTTCCGGAATCTATATCGTGAAGGTAGGCAATGCCGTGATGAAACTTGCGTTATAAGGATAACGCAGGTAAAGTAAACTCCCGAATGGTCATGAGCCTATGGGTTCATGACTTCGGGGGCTTCATGATGAATATGTCTTTTACGAAAATACAGGCTTATGATAAAAAAGTTTTTATTGCTCCTCTCAATCATGGCAGGCATCCAAACTGCCGGTAGGGCAACCTCTCTTGTCGATTATGTGAATCCGCTTATGGGCAGCTTCTCCAGCATGGAGCTGTCTAACGGCAATACATACCCCACGATTTGTCTGCCTTTTGGCATGAATAACTGGGCACCCCACACCGGTAAGATGGGTAGCGGATTCCTCTATACCTATCAAACCAACTTCCTATATGGATTCAAACAGACCCATCAGGCGAGTTTATGGATTAACGATTACGGGCAGATGTCTGTGATGCCGGTGACCCGTCGCAGCCATTTTACTGAGGAAGGACGGAAGAGTTGGTACTCGCATAAGACCGAAGTGGCACGCCCACATTATTATTATACTTACTTAGGTGACCCGCAGGCACACGTGGAAATGACACCTACCGAGCGTGCCGCAGCTTTCCGTGTACGTTTTACAGGTGAGGACAGCACCTATATAGTTGTGGATGCCTATGACGGAGGGTCGTATATAAAGGTCATTCCGCAAGAAAACATGATTGTGGGATACAGCACCAAGCATACGGCAGGAGTACCCAAGAATTTCAAGAACTATTTTGTCATACGGTTCGACAAGCCTTTTCTCAACCATAGTCTTTGGAGTGGAGAACAATTGAAGGCTGATATCACCGAACTGTCTGACCGACATGTGGGAGCCATCATTGGCTTTGCTCTTCAGCGAGGGGAAGCAGTTGGCTTTAATATCGCCACTTCATACATCAGCATTGAGCAGGCTTTGCATAATCTGAAAGAGATAGGCAGTGACGATTTCGATACGGTCAAGGGCAAAGCCGAGGATGTATGGAACCAGCATCTGGGTCGCATCCGTGTCGCAGGAGGTAGTGACGAGCAGTTGCAGACATTCTATACCTGCCTGTACAGGATGCTTATCTTCCCAAGAAAGTTTTACGAGATTTCACCAACCGGGGAAAAACAGCATTACAGTCCGTACACAGGCGAGGTGTTGCCTGGCGTAATGTATGCCGATAATGGTTTCTGGGATACCTTCAGGGCACAGTTCCCATTCATGAATGTGATGTATCCCGACATCGTGACGGAGGTGTTGCAGAGTATGGAAAATATCTATAAGGAAAGTGGTTGGCTGCCCGAATGGTTCAGTCCGGGGCATCGCGACTGCATGATTGGTTCACATTCGGCATCCATCATAGCAGATGCCTACCTCAAAGGCATACGCGGTTATGACATCAACTTGTTGTACGAGGCGATTATCAAGAACACGACAGCTGTAGGACCGGTAAGCTCCGTGGGGCGTTTAGGTGCCAAGGAGTATAATAGTCTGGGGTATATCCCATACGATGTGAACATCAATCAGAATGTGTCCCGTACCTTGGAGTATGCCTATAACGATTATTGCATCTACCGATTGGCAACAGCCTTGGGGAAGAAAAAGAAGGAAACACAGTTGTATCTCAACCGCAGCAGGAATTATAAGAACCTGTTTGACCCTGCCTTACGCCTCATGCGTCCGAGAGACAAGCAGGGAAAATTTCAGCCAAACTTTGACCCTTATCGCTGGGGAGACCACTTTACGGAAGGAAATAGTTGGCAATATACATGGTTTGTGCCACACGATGTGGAAGGCTTGCAACAACTCATGGGTGGCAAGGAAGGCTTTTTCGGGAAGTTGGATTCGGTATTCTCACAGCCACAGGTATATGATATATCTTATTACAAACGAGGTGTCATACATCTGATACGCGAGATGCAGAATGCCGATATGGGACAGTATGCTCATCTGAACGAGCCCATGCACCACGTTCCCTATCTTTATGCTTTCGGTCAACCATGGAAGACGCAAGCCATAGTTCGTCGTATCATGGACAAACTCTATAAGCCCACGCCCGATGGCTATTGCGGTGATGAGGACAACGGACAGATGTCTGCATGGTATGTCTTCTCTGCGATGGGATTCTATCCGCTTTCGCCTGTGAGTAACGAGTATGTCTTAGGCAGCCCTATTTTTGAAAAGGTAGAGATGAAGTTGCCCAACGGAAAAATATTTAAGGTGGAAGCATCAGGCAATAATCGCAATAGAGTGTATGTGTCGGATATCAAGCTCAACGGAGTTCCGTATAATCGCTATACCTTGACCTATGATACTCTGTTGAATGGAGCCACATTATGGTTTGGTATGACTGACAAGCAGGGAAACTGTGGAAAGTATAAAAAGCACTTTTGAGGAATGGAAAGAGAATGATTTTGTTGTAAAGGATTGGGCTGGAGAATGATTAGGAGGGAATTGTAATTGTGTGAAGACAGACTGATAGATTGGCAGAACGAAAATGTTGGGTAGAAACGACAAACGATAGGCGATAGCTTCTGCGATTGGTAGAATTGTTCGTGGAAATATATATATCAAAAAAAAAGTGTAAATTTGTGGCAAAACAGTTGATGGTGGTTCACATAAAACTATTGAATATGAAAAGAATGGGATATATGTATTTGTCGTTTGTCGCTTTTTCTGCTTACATTCTCTTTTGTGCTTGCAATGGTAACGTGAGGAATGGAGAGGTGAGGAGTGAAACGGAAGCTGTGAGTGAAGGAATGGCGGAACAGTCTTTACCTGTGGATGTGCCACAAGAAGACACTAAAGAGAAGAAGAAAGTGGTGGAAAAAGAAGTGTTGTCGCGAGTGAAAGAGATTTATGACAATATATGTAAGTCCTATAACAACAACGATACAGAAATGGTCGGCTGGGTGGAGTGGGTGCGTCATTATGGCTCTTCATCGTTCAACAAAGAGGTGCAGGCCCTTCTCCGCATGGAGGAGAAACATCCTGGTGAGATGGGTTTGTGGAGCTACGACTTTTGGATTCAAGGACAAGACTGGAGCCATTTGAGTTATCGTGATGTGAAAATCGTGAGATGGATGGACGATGGACGGGTTGAGGTACAGCTCGTTTTGCATAATATGAAAGACCATCCCATTGGCTTGACCTTGATAAAAGAAGAGGGTGTGTGGCAAATAGATGATTTGAGAGATGAGGCAAATCCTCAAGGTATTCGTAAAACACAAGCAGAGTATATGAGTGAACTTTAATTGAATGGGTTTTAATTGGGTGAATTGATTGGCAAGTAGCCTGCTTGTTCATCTGTCAACTATATTGTTTGTCAACTGCCAGTGGGGCTTATACCGAACTTAGGTTATACAAATAGGTGTAATGTCTCAACTCAAAAACTCATCCGTTTACCCTTAAAATAGGTAAATTATAAAGCGATTACAAAAGTTTACCTTAATTTTGTACCTTAAAACGTTTAAGGTAAATGAGTATAACAAGCATCGCCCGCAAGTTTTTTTTGCCTCGTCAGAAGGAGTTGGAGAAGCATTGGCTATCGCCCGACGACTTGCAGCAACAGGTTTTAAAAGCACTCATCGCAGCGGGGAAAGATACCGAGTATGGTCGTAAACATCTTTTCAGCCATACCGTAGGATACGAAGATTATATCAAAAATGTACCCATCAACACCTACGAAGAATTAAAGGGCGATATCGACCGTATGCGACATGGCGAGTCGAACATATTGTGGCCCGGGAAGATAAGGTGGTATGCCAAATCGTCGGGAACAACAAACGACAAAAGCAAGTTTATACCTGTGTCCAACGAAGGATTGCAGCAGGTGCATTATCAAGGTGGAAAAGACGTTATAGCCCTATATCTTCGCAACAATGCCAAGAGCAGAATGTTCGACGGAAAGGGCTTGATATTGGGCGGAAGTCATTCGCCCAACTACAATGTCTCCAACAGTCTGGTGGGCGATTTGAGTGCTATCCTTATAGAAAACATCAACCCTCTGGTCAACCTTGTGCGTGTACCAAAGAAGAGTACGGCTCTTTTGTCCGACTTCGAGGTAAAACGCGACACCATAGCTCGTGAAACTTTGAACCGGAATGTTACCAATCTCTCGGGCGTACCCTCGTGGATGCTCTCGGTATTGGTGCGTGTGATGGAACTCTCGGGCAAGACCCATCTCGAAGAAGTGTGGCCTAACATCGAGGTGTTTTTCCACGGTGGCATCGCTTTCGGACCTTATCGCGATCAATATAAGAAACTCATTACCAAGAGCGACATGCACTATATGGAGACCTATAATGCCAGTGAGGGCTTCTTCGGCATACAAGACGACCCTGCAGACGAGTCGATGCTCTTGATGTTAGATTATGGTGTGTTCTACGAGTTTATTCCCATGGACGAGTTCGAGAACGACAATCCTACCGTTGTACCTTTGTGGGGAGTGGAGAAAGGAAAAAATTATGCAATGGTTATCAGTACGTCGTGCGGACTATGGCGTTATGTCATAGGTGACACCGTGCAGTTTACATCCCTTCGCCCCTATAAGTTTAAGATTACAGGACGTACCAAATATTTTATCAACGCTTTCGGAGAAGAGCTGATTATGGACAATGCCGAAAAGGGATTGGCCTACGCCTGCAAGGAGACCGGTGCAGAAGTGTTGGAATATACAGCTGCTCCCGTGTTTATGGATGCCAACGCCAAGTGTAGACATCAATGGCTTATAGAGTTTTCAAAAGAACCTGCCGACCTGACACACTTCGCCTCTTTGCTCGACCGCAAGCTGCAATCGCTCAACAGCGACTACGAGGCGAAACGATACAAGGACATCACCTTGCAACATTTGGAAGTAATCAAAGCCCGACCCGGGCAGTTTAACGAATGGCTGAAGTCGAAAGGTAAGCTCGGCGGACAAAACAAAGTGCCGCGACTAAGCAACAGCAGGAAAAACTTAGAGGAGTTATTACGCCTGGGCGAAGGCATGATATAACACTTAAAACCAATCATTATATGCAGCACACCACATTGCAAAAGAATAGGTTGATAGCATCCCTCCGACGGATATTATTATTCATCGGCATTTGTCTTTTTGTGTCGTTTGTCCTCGTGTCGTGTGCCAGAATGGGACAGCCCGACGGCGGTTGGTACGACGAGACACCACCCAAGGTGTTGGGCTCGCACCCCAACGACAAGGCCGTTAATGTGAATAATAAGAAGATACAGATATTTTTCGATGAATTTATCAAGATTGAGAATGCCACCGAAAACGTCATCGTGTCGCCTCCACAACTCGAAATGCCCGAAATAAAAAGTGCAGGCAGAAACATCATCGTGGAGCTGAAAGACTCGCTCAAACCCAATATCACCTACACCATCGACTTCTCTGATGCCATCACCGACAACAACGAAGGAAACCCTTTGGGCAATTACACCTATAGTTTTTCCACGGGTACAGCCATCGACACATTGGAAGTGTCGGGGCATGTGCTGGATGCCGAAAACTTAGAACCCATCAAAGGCATACTCGTGGGCTTGCATAGCAACTTAGAAGACAGTGCTTTCAAGACGCAACCGTTATTGCGTGTGTCGAGAACCGACAGTCGAGGCAGGTTTGTTGTCAAGGGTATTGCTCCCGGCAACTATCGTATCTACGCCTTGCAGGATGCCGACGGCGACTACCGACTTAGTCAAAAGAGCGAAAAGCTGGCTTTTAGCAAAGACATTATTGTGCCTTCTTTCCGTCCGGACATCAAGCAAGACACTATATGGAAAGACTCGCTGCGTATCAATTCGATTGAGAGAAAAGAATATACCCGCTTCTTACCTGATGATATCGTATTGAAAGCGTTTGGCGAAATCGTTACTGACAGATTTTTCTTGAAAGCCGAACGCCCGCAAGCCGACCGTTTCTCGCTTTTCTTTAGCTATGGAAATGAGGAACTGCCGCAAATCAACGGGCTTAACTTCAACGCTCAACAGGCCTTCGTTACAGAGGCTACGGAGAAACAAGACACCATTACTTATTGGCTGAAAGACACCACCCTCGTCAATCAAGACACGCTGCGGATGGTGGCAACTTATCTCATGACCGACTCCACCGGTAGGCTTGTGCATAAGAACGACACGCTGGAATTGGTGTCAAAACAACCCTATGCCAAGCGAATGAAGGAGCAACAGAAGAAATACGACGAATGGAAGAAGGCCCAAGAGAAGGCTCAAAAGCGAGGAGAACCCTTTGAAACGGAGATGAGACCGCAGGCCTTGAAAACCGAAATAAAGATTGCCTCGCAGATGGACCCCGACCGCAACATCGTCTTCGACATGCCTACGCCCATCGCCAAGATTGATACGTCGAAGATACACCTATATTCCATGCACGACTCTCTGTGGTATCAGTCTCGTTATCAGTTATATCCCACCCTCAGTCGCGACAGCATCAACACTTCGCCGGAAGCTCTGCTGTACAAGCGTTCTTACCAGTTTGTGGCTGAATGGAAACCCGGCATCGAGTATAGTTTGGAAATTGACAGTGCTGCCTTTATCGATATATATGGTCATGCCAGCGAAAAGATGAAGCAAGGGTTCAAGGTAAAATCGCTCGACGAATATGGTACGCTCCTTGTTAATGTCTCCGGCATGGGCGATGCCACATTGGTGGTGCAACTACTCAACAATAACGACCAGGTGTTGAAGGAGGTGTCGACCAACAATTCCACTGCCGAATTTTTCTATATCACCGAGGGTAAATATTTTATGCGGCTCTTTGTCGACTCCAATAAGAATGGTAAGTGGGACACAGGCGAATATGACAGTGGCCGACAAGCAGAGGAGGTGTACTATTATCCCGAAGAAATCCAATGCAAAGCTAAATGGGATGTTACCCAAACATGGAACCCCAAGGCCAGGCCAAGCCATCAACAAAAGCCTTCAATCATCACCAAGCAAAAGCCCGACAAGGCGAGAACGATTAAGAAGAGAAACCTGGAAAGGGCCAGACAGCTGGGAAAAGAGTATATGGGAAGA
Source organism: Prevotella sp. (assembly GCA_022783515.1). Taxonomy (GTDB): domain Bacteria; phylum Bacteroidota; class Bacteroidia; order Bacteroidales; family Bacteroidaceae; genus Prevotella. Next base: position 4,780 of record JALEWR010000129.1, on the reverse strand, counting down.
TAGAACAGCCGATGAATTGATGCGTTGATGAACTTGCAAGTAAAACGCACTTTTCGAGGAACGAGAAAAGAACAAACCAACCCGTCCATAGTTCTGCCCATACTCTTCACACCATTATTTATTTTAAAACAAAGAATATGAAACAGTTAATCATAGCTTTTCTACTTGCCCTCCCGGCAGTGGCACAAGCACAATGCAACTATAAAAACGAAGCTTTCCAATCGGGCGAATTTCTGTCTTATAACCTTTACTACAACTGGAAATTTGTGTGGGTAAAGGCAGGCACAGCCTCTATGTCGGTGGTTCAAAGCACCTATAAAGGCAAGGAGGCATATCGTGGCAGCTTGATTACCCGCGGGAGCAGCCAGGCTGACAATTTTTTTGTACTTCGCGACACGCTTCTTTGCTACTCATCGCTCGACATGGTACCCCTCTATTTCCGTAAAGGAGCCAGAGAAGGCAAGCGTTATAATGTGGACGAGGTATTCTATTCTTACCCTAATGGTAAGGTACAAACTCGCCAATACCGACAACGCACCGATGGAACTTATACATGGCAGACCAATATCCACGAGACTTGTGTTTACGACATGATGAATATCTTTTTGCGGGCCCGTTCGTTTAATCCCGAAGGGTGGAAAAGAGGAAACGAAATAAAATTTCCTATCGTAGACGGACGCAGCAAAATCAATGCCAAGATGGTATATCGTGGGAAGTCGGTTGTGAAAGGCGACAATGGCAAACGCTATCGCTGCCTGGAGCTGTCCTACATTGAAACCGAGGACGGCGAAACCAAAGAGATTGCTCGTTTCTTTGTGAGCGACGACAGCAATCATGTGCCTGTCCGCATCGACATGAACCTCAAGTTTGGCAGTGCCAAGGCTTTTGTCGTGGGAATGAAGGGCTTGAAAAATGCGGTTGCGTCAGAAGTGAAGTGACAGAAGAAGCGGATGGTAGCAATAAAGGGAATGATTCTCCCGACAAGAATAAACAGAACACAACAAAACAAGACAGATATGACAATCAATCAGTTACAAGACGAGGTGATAGAAGAGTTTTCTTCCTTCACCGACTGGATGGATAAATACCAAATGCTCATCGACTTGGGCAACGAACTCGCTCCCTTAGACGAACGTCACAAAGTGGAAAGCAACCTCATTGAGGGCTGTCAGAGCCGTGTATGGTTGCAATGCGACCTCGTAGACGGTAAGATGGTGCTGACAGCCGACAGCGATGCGTTGATTACAAAGGGTATCATCGCCCTCCTCATTCGCGTCCTCGACAACCATACGCCACAAGAAGTGTGCGAGGCCGAACTCTATTTTATCGACGAAATAGGCTTGAAAGACCACCTTTCACCCACTCGTTCCAACGGTCTGTTGTCCATGGTGAAGCAGATAAAAGCATACGCCGTGGGATATTCTTCTTTCTCCCATGCGTAAACTTAGAACCATAGAAATGAACCGCATGTCGGTTGCTGAGTTTAAAGAAGCTCGGAAGCTGCCGCTCATCGTGGTGTTAGACAATGTGCGTTCGCTGCACAATGTAGGGTCGGTGTTCCGTTCGTGCGACGCTTTTCGCATCGAAGCGGTTTATCTATGTGGTATCACAGCCACGCCACCGTCAGCCGAAATACACAAAACGGCATTGGGAGCGGAAGACAGTGTGGAATGGGTCTACTTCGAGCATACGCAAGACGCCGTAAGGAAAATGCAAGAAGAAGGTGTCTTTGTCTATAGCATCGAACAGGTGGAAGGCTCCACTGCCCTGCAAAATCTTGAACTAAAAGCCGACCAACGCTATGCCGTGATTTTTGGTAACGAGGTGAAAGGTGTACAACAAGAGGTGGTAGACATGAGCAACGGATGCTTGGAAATACCACAGTTTGGCACCAAACACTCGCTCAACGTATCGGTAACGGCAGGCATGGTGATATGGGAATTTGCCCGAAAACATTTCTTAGGCAAAACACTTTGACCCCGCTCATCCCCTCCTCCGAATCTTTTAGTCCACCAAAACCTCTCCTCTTACAGCATAAAACAGGCTGTTTTGTTGTGCAAGACAGTCTGTTTTAAAAACCAAGACAGACTCCATTGCAACGCAATTCAGTCTTTTTTCTTTTCCGAAAAAAATACTCTTTGCTTATGAATCACTCTCAACGCCTGTCTCGATTGTCACTTCTCATACCTGCCGCTGCCCCCACCGGCATGGCTATGGCGAAAACTTTGCCACACGACAAGAGTCGTCCTAACGTCATTATTATCGTTGCCGACGACTTGGGTTATGGCGATTTGGAATGTTACGGAGCCAAAAACGTACAGACGCCCAACGTCAACCGGTTGGCACAACACGGCATTCGGTTTTCCAATGGTTATGCCGTGGCTGCCACCAGCACGCCCTCCCGCTACTCGCTTCTTACGGGCGAATATGCTTGGCGACGCCCCGACACCGATGTGGCACGCGGCGATGCAGGCTTGATTATACGTCCGCAGCAACTCACCATGGCCGATGTCTTTAAGAGTAAGGGCTATAACACCTGTGCCATAGGCAAGTGGCATCTGGGTTTGGGGCATGCCACAGGAGAGCAAGACTGGAACGCTCCGCTGCCCGCAGCATTGGGCGACCTCGGTTTCGACTATCATTATATCATGGCAGCAACGGCCGACAGAGTGCCTTGTGTGTTTATAGAGAACGGACAAGTGGCAAATTACGACTCCTCATCACCCATCGAAGTGAACTACGAACGCAACTTCGAGGGAGTGCCAACGGCTAAGGAACATCCCGAACTGCTGTATAACCAGCGGTCGAGCCATGGACACGACCAAGCCATCGTTAACGGAATAGGTCGTATTGGCTATATGCGAGGAGGTGGAAAGGCACTTTGGAAAGACGAGAATATAGCCGACTCTATCACAGCTCATGCCATCAATTATATTCGTCGGCAAGGCAGCAACCCCTTTTTCATGTATTTTGCCACCAACGACGTGCATGTGCCGCGTTTTCCTCATGCACGTTTCAGAGGAAAAAGCAGGATGGGCGTGCGTGGCGATGCCATCGCTCAGTTCGATTGGTCGGTAGGCGAAATAGTGAAACAGCTTGACCGACAGGGCATTCTCGACAACACCCTCATTATCCTGACGAGCGATAACGGAGCCGTGGTAGACGATGGTTACGACGACCAAGCCGAGGAATTGCTCAACGGACACGACCCTTCCGGCGGTTTGAGAGGCAACAAATACAGTGCTTTCGAGGGTGGCACACGCGTACCTTTTATTATAAGCTGGGGCAGAAACATCCCTCGCGGCATCCGGTCGGACGCCCTTGTGAGTCAAGTAGACCTATTGGCGTCGCTCTCTCATCTCATCCAAGCCCGCATCCCCAAAGGTTGTGCAGCAGACAGTCGCAACCACCTCGATGCCTATCTGGGTAAGGATACCACCGGCAGACCATATGTTATACAACAAAACAACCGCAGAGTGTTGTCGGTAAGGACAGCGAAATGGAAGTATATCGAGCCGAGTAGTGGCGAAAAAATGATAAGTTGGGGACCGAAAATAGAAACCGGCAACCTACCCGGTCCCCAGCTCTACAACCTGCAACGCAACGCTTACGAAGCCGAGAATGTGGCTACAACCCACCCGCAGGTGGTGTTCGACATGCAAGAGATATTGAGGAAGGAGAGAGAAAGGTAAAGACTTCAGCCCAACCAACGACATGGGGCAAATCGCACTGACAACATACTTTTTGCAACGGCAGACACAATAGAGGTTTATATGGCCAAGAGCATGGATGGAGTATCGTTTTTTCACAAGAATGTAACACTCTTTAAACCACCTTCTCAACCTTTATCACTATCTTTGCGACAACGAAATAACCTTTAAACATGAATTCAGAAGAAAGTCTAATAGCCCAATTACAGCTTGGTAATGAGCGAGCCTACCAATACCTCTTCGACCATCATTACCCCATCTTATGCCACCTGGCTAATCGTTATGTCAAAGACAAGTTTATGGCAGAAACGATTGTAGACGATTGTATCTTCCACCTTTGGGAAAGAAGGGATAGCTTGCACATCAGCAAATCGGTACGCCAATATCTCAGCGTGAGCGTAAGAAACAAATGTTTGGATTATCTCCAGTCGCAATATAAGCAAAAAACAATCGTCCTATCGCAAACACCTCAGCAAGAAGCTGTGGGCATCTCCAACTTCTTTTCGGATGCGAATCCCTTGGGACGACTATTGGAAAAGGAGTTAGAAGAAAAGGTGATGGCAGCTATCAGTCAACTTCCTGACATGTGTCAGCAGGTGTTTCGCCTTAGCAGATTGGAAGAAAAAAGCTATGAAGAAATTGCCCGGGAACTCGGAATATCGGTCAATACCGTGAAATATCACATCAAACGAGCCTTAGCCGTTCTTCATTCCGAACTCTCTCAGTATCTCATTGCGGTTTTGACCTGCCTCTTTACAATGGAAAAATGACACTCCCACACATGATTATTTCAGTATTTCCGATAAAAAAATAATGTTTCGACTACCCTCGGAACATTTTTTTTCGTCTTATCCATAACTTAACCCCAATATGATAGAAGTAAACGAACATATCGACCAACTCATTATCAGCTTTCTCGACGGGCAGTTGACACCAGAAGAATGCCAAGAATTGCAACAATGGATTGCAGAATCGGACGAACATCAACAATATTTTGACGAACGTACCGAAGTGTTGTTCTCGGCAGTAGACGCCTCTACATTGCAGCAGTACGACAGCAAAAAAGCCTT
>JALEWR010000225.1 GCA_022783515.1 Prevotella sp. | reverse complement strand
TTACCGAAGATATCTGCTTCCAAAGCCGTATTCATTGCGATCAAGCCCAGACGGCGAGCCACTTCCGGATTGTTTGAAATTTCCTGCGGACGCAACAAAATCTTGTCTTTGAAGAAATCAAGGTGACTGTAAATATCGTCGATTGCCTCGTTGCTGACTGATAGAGAGCAACCGCTGGCGAATTTAACGCGACCTTCTTTCATCAATTTGATAACAGCATCCTGAATAACTTCTGTATAAACGTTGAATGCTGGGATTTCTTCGTTTTCACCCATGCAACCCAATACGGCGTTGGCTACGTTGCCTACACCACTTTGTACCGGAACAAATTCTTTCGGCAGACGGCCTGCACGGATTTCGCTTACCAAGAAATCTGCTACATTCTTACCGATAGCCAATGTTACATCGTCCAGTGGAGCGAAAGGTTTACCTTCATTGGGTTCGCTTGTCTTAACAACACCTACGATTTTAGCCGGATCAACCTTTACATACGGCAAACCGATACGGTCTGACGGAGTAAATACTGGGATTTCACGACGGTAAGGAGGATCAGCCGGTTCGTAAATATCGTGCATACCACGGATTTCCTTCGGATGTTTGTCATTTAATTCAACGATGATGCGATCGGCCATACGGCAGATTGTAGGCAGAATACCCACACCGCAAGTCGGAACGATTTCACCATCTTCTGTCACATCGGCAGCTTCAACAATGGCCACATCGATTTTTCCTAAGAAACCATAACGTAAGTCCTGTGCCAGTTCCGACAAGTGCATATCGAAATATTCTGCTTGGTGTGCGTTTAACGCATTACGCAAATCTTTATTCGATTGATACGGAGTACGGAATTTAATTGCATTGGCACGAGCCAGTTCTCCATCCAGTTTATCACCTGTAGAAGCACCTGTAAACATACCGATTTTAAATGGATTTCCTTTTTCGTGTTCTTCAATTGCCTTTCTGGCAATAGCGCCCGGAACCACTTTCGGGCATCCTGCGGGAGTAAAACCACTGAAACCCACATTATCGTCGTTGTGAACGAAAGCAGCAGCTTCTTCTGCTGTCATAAATTTTAAAGCCATGATATTTATATTTTAGGTAATATTCTAAATTTGTTTGCAAACTTACAAAAATAACAACAATGGACCGTCTATAATCAACTGTATTTCCGATTTAATATTTCAGAATAGATGACTGCTCGCTTCAGATCATCTGCGTTTTGAAAAGGCGCCATATTGGGTAACGAATCTTCATTGCCTATTTCTGTTGTATCAGCTAACTGATTGTCTTCTTTTTGTTTCGTGTAAGTCGGCTGTATATTCTTCGTTTTCTGTTTGTTCTTTTTCTTTTTGGCCGGTTTTTGAGGAACTGTTTCCTGTATTTCCGGACCAAAGATTGTTTCTAGCAACGACTTTTCTACAGGCTGATTTTCCTGCATACTTTTAGGCTGTCTGTCTGCTGGAGAGATTGTTTGCGGTTTTTGTTGTGGATTAAATGGAGGTAAATGCTCTTCGGGTGACTGCGTTAATGCTTTTTTGACAGCACTGAGCAAGCCTTTGGCTATAAAGGCTATTAATATTATAATGTATATAACTTCTCCAAGATTATCCATAACTTTTCCCTATATTTGCACTCCCAAATGTACATAGAAATTTTTAATTAGCGAGGATTTATGAATAATATTCTGTTGAGTAATAAAGAGAAAGTAACCTTTATAAAAACGAATAAGGGTAACTTCACAGCCACCCTTACTCAAACCAAAACCTTAACTATGAAAAAATTTACGTTTTTCGTATTGCAAATGTAAAGCTTGTTTTTGAGCTGTGCAAATATATTTGTGATAAAATTTTATATTTAACATACTTTTAAATATTGATGTTTTATTATGGAAAAGAATGAAAATGGCGCGGACTTAAAATCTGCTGCTGAAAACGTTGAAAAAAAGCTTTTTATCGAAACGTATGGTTGCCAAATGAATGTGGCAGACAGTGAAGTGGTGGCATCTGTTATGCAGATGGCGGGTTATGAAATGTGTGATAACGAAGCCGAAGCCGATGCTATTTTTATGAACACATGTAGTGTCAGAGAGAATGCTGAAAACAAGATATACAACCGACTCGACACCTTGCATGCCGAGCAAAAGAAGGGTAGAAAGGTTATTCTCGGCGTGTTGGGCTGTATGGCTGAACGCGTTAAAGAAGACCTTATCAACAATCACCATGCCCAATTGGTGGCAGGTCCCGACTCATACCTCAACTTGCCCGACATGATTGCACAGGCAGAGATGGGCAATAACGCTATCGACATCGAACTCTCAAAGACCGAAACCTATAAGGATGTTATCCCCCAGCGTGTGGCTTTGGCTAAAATCAGTGGCTTTGTGAGTATCATGCGTGGTTGCGATAATTTCTGTCACTATTGCATTGTGCCTTATACCAGAGGTAGAGAGCGTTCGAGAGATGTGGAGAGCATTCTCAACGAGGTACTCGATTTGCGTAAACACGGCTATAAGGAAGTAACCTTGCTGGGTCAGAATGTTAATTCGTATAAGTTTGTTACCACTACCGCACCCACCCTTGAACAGGCTGACGACGAGCGTTTGGGCGTGAGAAAGGTGTCGTGGGAAGCAGGCGAGACCATTGATTTTCCCCGACTTCTCCGTATCATCGCAGCGGCTGTGCCTACCATGCGTATTCGTTTTTCAACACCACACCCTAAGGATATGAGCGACGAAACATTGCATGTCATTGCCGAAGTGCCTAATGTGTGCAAGCATATCCACTTGCCTGTGCAGAGCGGATCGGACAAAGTGTTGAAGCTGATGAATAGAAAATATACCGTGGAATGGTATATGAGTCGTGTGAAAGCCATTCGTGAGATTATCCCCGATTGTGGTATCTCTACCGATATCTTTGTGGGTTATCATGGCGAAGAGTTGGAAGACCATCAGCAATCGCTCGACTTGATGCGTGAAGTGGGGTACGATTCTGCTTTTATGTTTAAGTATAGCGAGCGTCCCGGCACATACGCCTCCAAGCATTTGCCCGATAATGTAGCTGAAGAAGAGAAAATTCGTCGTTTGAACGAGTTGATTGGGGTGCAGACAGAAAACTCTGCCATCGCCAACAAACGTGAGATTGGTAAGGTGAGAGAGGTGCTGGTGGAAGGTCCAAGCAAACGAAGCAAAGAACAACTCTGCGGTAGAACCGAGCAAAACAAGATGGTGGTGTTTGATAAGGGCAATCATCATATTGGCGAATATGTGATGGTGAAGATCGTAGGAAGCACCAGTGCAACGTTGTTGGGAGAAGCTATGTAACCCCAATTTCCCCGAAAGAGGAGAGAGATAAGCATGGCTGCAGAGTTGCCAATATTTAATTTGAAAACATCATCCTTTCTTTGGAGAGGATGGGGAAGGTCCTGTAAATGAAAGAATTTCTACAAGTACTCAAGCGTTTTGTACCACCTTATAAGAAGTATTTGGTGTTGTCGATAGTTTTTAACTTGCTGTCGGCAGTACTCAACATCTTTTCTTTTGCGGCATTAATACCCATCTTACAGATACTTTTTAAGACGGGGATGGAAGAAATGCCCACCCGCATGATGGCATGGGGTGAAGCAGAGACGATGCAAGTGGCAAAAAACAATGCCTACTTCTATATTGACGGTCTCATTAACGCCTGGGGGCCAACCACAGCCTTGCTGATTATCGGTTTGTTTTTGGCTTTTACCACGATGCTCAAAACAGGTGCTTATTTTCTTTCTTCAGCAAGTATCATACCCATCAGAACTGGTATTGTACGCGACATCCGCAACCAGCTTTATCGCAAGATCACTTCTCTCTCCTTAGGTTTCTTCTCGGAAGAACGTAAGGGCGACATTATAGCCCGCATGAGTGGCGACGTACAAGAGGTGGAAAGCTCCATCATGTCGTCGTTAGACATGCTTTTTAAGAATCCCATTCTCATCCTTGTCTATTTCGTTACACTTGTCGTTACGAGTTGGCAACTCACCCTTTTCACCATCGTCTTTGTGCCACTGTTTGGCTGGTTCATGGGTGTAGTGGGTAGAAAGCTCAAGGCTCACAGCATCCACGCACAAGGATTGTGGAGCGACACGATGAGTCAGGTGGAAGAAACGTTGGGCGGTCTTCGCATCATCAAGGCTTTTTGTGCCGAAGAAAAGATGAATGAACGCTTCGACAAGGTGAACAGCGACTATCGCAACAATATTCAACGGGTCAACATCCGCCAGCAGATGGCTCATCCCATGAGCGAATTTTTGGGTACGGTCATGATTGTCATTGTCCTTTGGTTTGGTGGTACGCTGGTGCTGAACAATTCTTCTCTCGAAGGGCCGGTGTTTATCTATTACCTCGTTATCTTATATAGCATTATCAATCCGTTAAAAGAATTTGCCAAGGCAGGTTATAATATACCCAAAGGATTGGCTTCGATGGAGCGTGTAGACAAGATTTTGAAGGCAGAGATAGATATTCAGGACCCCGTTCATCCCAAACATATCGACGGCTTTAACCATTGCATCGAGTTTCGCAATGTATCGTTTAGGTATGGTGAAAAATGGGTCCTTCGCAACATCAACCTCAAGATTGAGAAAGGCAAAGCCATCGCTTTGGTAGGACAAAGTGGTAGTGGCAAGTCGACATTGGTCGACCTCATACCACGTTATTACGATGTGCAGGAGGGCGAAGTGCTGATTGATGGGGTAAACGTAAAAGACCTCCGACTACACGATTTGCGGTCGTTCATTGGCAACGTCAACCAAGAAGCCATCCTCTTCAACGATTCTTTCTACAACAATATTTCCTTTGGTATGGAGCAAACCACGCAAGAAGCCGTGGAGCAAGCGGCGAAAATAGCGAATGCTCACGACTTTATCATGCAAAGTGAAGCGGCCTACGAAACCAATATTGGCGACCGCGGAGGCCGACTTTCTGGTGGTCAGCGTCAGCGGGTGAGCATCGCTCGTGCCATTCTTAAAAACCCGCCGATACTTATTCTCGATGAGGCCACATCGGCACTCGATACAGAAAGCGAGCGATTGGTGCAGGACGCGTTGGAACGACTGATGAAGACACGCACCACCGTGGCTATCGCCCATCGCTTGTCGACCATCAAAAATGCCGACGAGATTTGTGTGATGCACGAGGGAGAAATAGTGGAACGAGGCACCCACGAGGCCCTCTTGGAAGCCAACGGATATTATAGAAAACTGCACGAGATGCAGAAATAAAGAGTCATAAAGGCTTGTGGTGCATGCCCTAACAATGATACAAAGATGACAAAGATGGTGTATTATCTGGCTTATGCCCTCTCGCTGCTGCCATTGCGACTGCTTTACGCATTGGCAGATGTGGCGTATGTCTTTACCTATTACGTCTATCCATACCGCCGAAAGCTGGTTCGCAACAATCTCGTCACCTCCTTTCCCGAGAAAACGATTGACGAAATAGTGAAGATTGAGAAAGGTTTTTATCGATGGTTTTGCGATTATGCCTTTGAAACCGTCAAACTCCTCTCTATCAGTGAACAAGAGTTGCGACGCCGTTTCACCATCACCAATTCGCACGAAGTTGAGGCCTGTTTCCAAGAAGGCCGGTCGGTAGCAGCCATCTTGGGGCATTATGCCAACTGGGAATGGCTCTCGTGTGTGGGTATTGACCTGCCTTCTGAACGCAAAATCGGGCTCATCTACCATCCCTTACGCAACGAAGCAATAGACGAATTGTTTAAGAAGATTCGTTCGTCGGCGGGTGGTGTACCCATCGCCAAACAGCATATCTTGCGTTATCTCTTGCAATATAAGAAGGAAGGCATCATGTCTCTCTTCGGTTATATATCCGACCAAGCCCCTAAATGGGAGAATATCCATCTCTGGCTGCCCTTCCTTCATCACGAAACACCTGTGTTTACAGGTGGTGAACGCATTATGAGGAAGATGAACAATGCCGTGTTTTATGTAGAGATGGCACGTCCTCGACGTGGTTATTACACTTGTACTTACCACCTCATCACCCGCGAACCCAATACGCTCGACGAACACGAGATTACTCGTCGTTTCTTTATGATGCTGGAAAAGACCATCCAAAACGAACCCCGTTATTACCTCTGGAGTCATAACCGATGGGGAAGAACCAAGGAGGAGTTCGACCGACGGTTTGAGGTGGCACATGGAAAGGTGATTGCTAAAGAAGGGAGGAGAGACTAAAAGATGATGAAACTGTTGGTCAATCCGGCATACCGCCATCTGCAATCGTATATCGAAACCTTGCCCGAGATATTCGAACAAGAGGGAACAACTGTCTATAAAAGTCGCAACCTTATCAAGACGTTTACCACTCCTGATGGCTTGCATGTCAATGTCAAGCGTTACCACAAGCCTCGTTTCCTTAATCTCTTGGCTTATTCGTTAGGACTTCGCACACCCAAAGGGCGACGAGCTTTCGACTATCCCACTATTCTACTCGGCAAAGGCATTAATACCCCCGAACCCATAGCCTATATAGAGCAACGTCAATGCGGACTCTTGGGTTATAGTTATTTTATCAGTATTCAAAGCGATTATCCTCATCTGATGTACGAAATGGGGGAGGCTTCACCCCAATTATACGAGCGTATGGCTCCCGCCTTTGCCCATTACACCGCCCACATGCACAATATGGGTATCATGCACCGCGACTATTCGCCGGGGAATATTCTGTGGAAAGAAGACGAAAACGGAGAGTTCCATTTCTCGATTATCGACATCAATCGCATGTATTTTGGAGAAGTGGACATGGAAAAAGGTTGTGCCAACCTCAAAAGAATATGGGGAAACAAAGACTTCTTCCAACTTTTAGCCCGACATTATGCCCATGAGCGTGGCTTTGACCCTTCAGAAACCATCGAAAAAGTGATGAAACACCGCACTCGTTTTTGGACGCGGTATATCAAAAAACACGGCAAACCCTATCCGATAGAATTGTAAATAGTCCGTAACCATTCTTCTTCTTTCTCTACCTCAGCATCCTCTTTCTTCCCAAAAGATAAGAGAGGTGGGTGTAGTCCATGGCTTTGGCGATGGAAAGAGAACCGACAAGGGCGAGGAAAAGGGTGAACAGGGCGTGTAGAATGCCACTGGGGTCGAAGTGGAAGAGGGGTAAATAAAATTTTGCCAGCATCGTAAAGATGGGGTGTAGGATATAGATGGGAAAGGTGTTTTTGCCCACATAGCTGACCATAGATAATGTTCTATCGCTTAAAAAACTGCATAATCGAGCCGAAAAACAGAAAAAGCACAGCACACAAGCCAAAACCCAAAGCAGCGACCAATGATAAAACGTGGATTGGGAGATGAGTAAGGCGAAGGGTAGGAGTGGCCACAAACTGGCGGTATAGGCTTTAGAAAAGTCTTTAAGATATAGTCTTATGCCCACACCGATGAAATAATACGCCCCACTTTCAATTTTCAACAGAGGCGTAAAGAGAGCCACGAGAATGAGTAAGGAGGCAAAAAGCGAGAATTTAGCCGTGTCGTTCAGTCGTTTGGGCAGGCGAAACGCTGCGTAATAGAGTATGGCACACACCGTCATCGTATGCAGGAACCAATAGGGTCCGATGGATTTGACCAGAAGAACATGGGTAAGTGCCGAGATGGACGGCTCTTCCAATCCGTCGCGAACGGGAAGATAAAGCGACAAAAAGGCAAAGCCCGACACCATCACACAATAGGGCAGGAGGATGCGGAAAAGATAAAGGGCAAAGTCTTTCACACCCTTATTGATATTCACCAAATAGCCGGTAACAACCAAAAAGGCAGGCATAATAAAAGCCAACACCCCACTTTTAAACGTAGGATATAAGTCGCCCAAATGCACTACATGCACAAGAATGACCAAAGCGATTAACACGGCACGGAAAAAATCAATATGACTGCTATATTTCATTGTTGAAAATGATGTGGGAATAGTACACGAACCGCCGGCAAAATTAATCAATTATTTTAGGATAAAGATAGACACTGTGTAATTTTCATCATGCCAATCGGGCTTAGGTTACTTAGCCAGCCATGTCAATGACACTTTATCTTAATGCCCATTCATTCCTCCCATTCATTAAATAAAAGTATTCTGTAAGTCACTAATCATGAACTCATCCCCTTAAAATCTATCAAACTCAAAAAAATAATTGTAATTTTGCATCAAGTGGGATGGTTAAAGTAAAAGATGGAAGAAAAAAGGGGAGTGAAGAAGGAATGAACAGACATTATCCAAGCAAAAGGTATGTCGGCTGACTTCACGAACAATGTGGGTTTACTCCCAATGACTTCCGCCGACTCCTGCAAGAGAACACATGGTTCGAGAAAAGAAAAAGAGCGATGAAATGAATGTTTTGAGCCTATTAACGAAATGCTGTCGGTGGGCATTATTGCCGCTGCGTACACATGCTACCTTTTTTATCATGCTGTACGCGTTAGGCGTTATGTGTGCCTGGTTAATCCTTCCGTCCGCTAAAGGAGCTGAATTATACGAATATCTCTATCTCGAACTCTTTTTCGATTTATACCTTCTGTGTGCCTTTCTCATGCTTTTCCCACGCCGTTTGGCACGTTGGATAAAAGGTGTTCTCTACGTTTTGTTTTATGCCACGACGTTGGTGGATGTCTATTGTTTCAACAAATTCCAATCGTCTATTACTCCCTCAATTCTCCTGTTGATAAGCGAGACCGACAGTAGAGAGGCTGTGGAGTTTCTGAAAAGCTATCTCAACTTTGATATTCTCTTTAGTAAAGTGGGTGTCATCCTTTTGTTGATGGTGTTGCACATTGCCTTTGCGTTCAACCGACGATATAGAAAATGGTTACGTCTTCATTATGCACAACAAGTCGCAACCTGTCGGGAATGGATAGAAAAGTATGCCCAACATTGGCAAGCGGGCATAGGAGCAGTGGCCATGGCCTTGATGGTGTGGGGCGGAATCAGCACAATACCCAACAAACAGCTCTTTGTTCGATTGATGTCGGGGCAAACGATAGGCGAGGTGGAGCATCTTCTCACCGCTCCCGAGCGTCCTGTTTTATACCATCCCTTATATAGATTAGCCTTCAGTCTTTATGCCAACTCGCTCGCAGCACAGCAGGTGAAGACCCTCATCCAAGCCTCTAAGACGGTGAAGGTGGACAGTTGCCATTTTGTTAGCAAGCATATCGTTCTGATTATCGGCGAGAGTTTTGGCAGGCATCACTCCCAACAATACGGCTATTTTATGCCCACCACACCCCGACAGGTGAAGAGAGAGCGGTCGGGCTTTTTGGTTAAGTATAACGATGTGGTGAGTCCGTGGAATCTCACGAGCTTTGTTTTCAAGCATCTTTTCTCGATGTACAGTGTGGGCGATAAGGGCGAATGGTCTGATTATCCGCTTTTCCCCCAACTCTTTCGCAAAGCCGGCTATCATGTAAACTTTATAACCAATCAGTTTTTGCCAAAAACTAAAGAAGAGGTGTATGACTTTAGCGGCGGTTTCTTCCTCAATAATCCCGAGTTGAGCGAGAGTCAGTTCGACACGCGTAATGATAAGGTGCATTATTATGATGAAGGACTGCTGGAGGAATACGAGAAACTGAAGTCGGAAAACAAAGAATATAACCTTACGATTTTTCACCTCATAGGTCAGCATGTCAACTATCGGCAACGCAGTCCGAAGGACCGCAAACGGTTTAAAGCTGACGATTACGACACGTTCCGCCCCAAACTGAACAAGAAGCAGAAGCGTGTGTTGGCAGATTATGATAATGCTGTGCTTTACAACGACTCGGTGGTGGACGCCATCGTCAAGCGTTTTGAGAAAGAAGAAGCCATCGTTATCTATGTTCCCGACCATGGTGAGGAGTGTTACGAAGAAGATCGGGGCTTTATTTGTCGTAACCATTCGTCGGAGATTGATTATAAACTGGCGAAGTATGAATTTGAAATACCTTTCTGGATATGGTGTTCTCGCCAATATGTAAGAAAGCATCCGGAGATTTTCAAGGCTGTTATTCAAGCTAAAAACCGCAGGTTAATGACCGACGCCCTACCTCATATGCTACTCTATCTCGCCGGTATTCATGCCAAAGACTATAACCCCCGACACAATGTACTAAGCGAAGAGTACGACGAGCAACGCCCAAGATTGCTGAAAGGAAAGGTGGATTATGATGGGTTAACCCCTCCCGATAGCCCCCGAGGAGAGGAAAATCCGGCAAGAGAGAAGAAATAAGGGGTGATGAGAAGTGAGATATTGATGAATAAGACCGCATCTTTGGGAGATGAATGTTATTCATTAAATAGATGGTTTCTTGGCTGTCGGAGCAGTCAACCCCTCATCAATACAGAATAAAAGATAAAGTAATATATGGCAGACAATAAACAGTCAGATGGCTTTTCCTCTCCTTCGGGCAGGGCAACAGGTCTTACCCACTTCCAATGCAACGTCCTTCGTGGCATTGCCATCATTGGTATCTTCCTGCACAACTATTGCCATTGGCTCAATCCCATTGTCAAAGAGAATGAATATACCTTTAAGATGGCGAATGTGGAGTGGTTCAGAAATGTGGCGATACATCCCGATATACTCTTTCCGCTGCACTGGATTTCGTTCTTAGGTCATTATGGCGTGCCTATATTTTTGTTTTTAAGTGCTTACGGACTCTTTAAAAAGTACGAGCAAGGAGAGGCAGAAGACAATGGAAAATGGGCTGCAGTAGGCTTCGTTTGGACGCATTATGTCAAGCTTTTCCGTATGATGGTGGTGGGATATGTAGCATTTATCATCGTCGACCACTACACCCCGGGCAGTTGGAACTTTACATGGGATAAGGTCTTGGCACAACTTCTGATGTACAACAACATGCTGGAACAACCCGACCGCATGATTTGGCCAGGCCCCTATTGGTTCTTTGGCTTGATGCTTCAACTCTATGCGGTATATCGACTCGTGCTTTATAGGCGGCATACGGCATGGACTGTCGCCCTGATGGCTGTCTGTGTGGGCATCCAGCTGATGCTCGACCCCGAAGGAGATGCCATCAACCGCTATCGCTATAACTTCATGGGAGGTATGCTTCCCTTTGGTTGGGGCTTGCTTTATGCTCGTTACGAACGCCATCTCAACATCCATCAACTCGGCAATACCACCCTTCTCATGCGACTGCTCATCAGTTCGATGCTCGTCGTATGTCTCTCTGTAGGTTTCTTTTGGTGGACATTCGTGCCGGTGGCAGTATGTGCAGCGTCGGTCTATGGCGTACATTGGTTGAGTAAGATGTCATGGGCAGAAGTGTTGTTAAAGGCACTCCACCGGGTAGGCATCATCTCCGCCGCCCTCTTTGTTACGCATCCCATCGCCCGAAAACTGATTATCCCCATATCAAGAAAAGGCGATATATACACCGGTCTAGTGATTTATATTGTGGTGGCTATAGCTTTAGCGTGGGGCTATCACAAGTTAATGAACAGAAAAAGCAAGCAAGTAAGCAAGGCGACAAGTTGACAAGGGGAGAGTTGAACGCCTTGATAAGGCGACAAGAAAGCAGCTTCACCCTCAAAAGAAGAATAATAAGGAGAAAGCAAATTTACTCGTTAGCTTGTCAATTGATTGGCTTGTCAACTTTTCCTGATATTATTTTATATGAAACTAAAGGACATCCAACTATCACATATCAGCCGATATCGAGGCGAATTGATGGGTTTTGCCATGCTCATCATTGTACTTTTTCATGTAGGTTTGCCACGGCATGACCTCTTTTTCGGACTCAAACGCATGGGAAACATCGGTGTCGACCTCTTCTTTTTCCTTAGTGGGATGGGGCTTTGGTTCTCGTGGAGCAGGCAACCCCAATTCAAGCAGTTTATCAAACGTCGCTTCTTGCGTATCTATCCGGCATGGCTCATCATGGCATCGCTCTATTATGTGCCACGCTATCTGCAGGGAGTGGGCAGCAGCAGTGGTGTGGTCGACCTCATGGGCGATATCTTTATCAACTGGGATTTTTGGTTTCACGACGAACTGACCTTTTGGTATATCCCTGCCACGATGATGCTTTACCTCGTAGCACCTGCCTATATGCACCTCATTGGCAAGCATCCCATATACCGATGGTTGCCCGCAGTGATGATGGTATGGTGTGTTGCGGTTACTTGGGTAGGGCCTATCCATCGCAGTGTGGGACATATCGAGATTTTTTGGAGTCGTGTTCCCATCTTTCTTATTGGCATTAATATCGGTCAATGGGTGAAAGAACGCCGAACGATAGAAGCCGCTTCGTGGTGGCTCATCCTCCTGACCTTTGTCTTATGCCTCGCCTCTTGCATCTATATGGAACAGCAGTTGCACGGTCGTTTCCCGCTGTTTATCGAGCGAATGATATATATTCCGCTCACCCTCACAGCCGTCTTGCTGCTCTGTCAGCTCTTCGACGCATGGCCTTCGCTATGCAATAAAGCCCTGCATTTTATCGGACTCATCAGTTTGGAAATATATCTCATCCACTCCCATTTTGTGTTGGTGCATATCGAAAGATGGCATCTGCACTATTGGCTTACTGCCCTGCTCTGCATCGGCTTTACGTTACTGCCGGCATGGCTGCTCCATAAGATTGCGGGATGGATAGAAAGGAGAATTGAAAAATGAAAAAACTACTCAAGCTCATACGCCCGCACCAGTGGCTTAAGAATGGTTTTGTGTTTATCCCCATGTTCTTCGGCGGCGGACTGCTAAACACCGACAACATCGTTCATGGCATCATCACCTTCTTTTCGTTTAGTTTCATCGCCTCGTCTATCTATTGTTTTAACGATATTATCGATGTAGACGACGACCGGCGACACCCCATCAAATGCCAACGTCCCATCGCTTCGGGAGCAATTGGCATCACCTCGGCATACGTTTTGATGGCTGTCATGGTCTTACTCTCGTTCTCTCTTCTCCTGCTCCTGCCCTCCCAAGGAGGGAAGGTGGCCGCTGTCGTCCTCTTTTATTTTGTGATGAATCTCACCTATTGTGCCAAACTCAAGCAATATGCCATACTGGATGTATGTATCATTGCCTTTGGTTTCGTGTTGAGAATATTGGCAGGAGGCACTGCTACCGGCATTATGTTGAGTAATTGGTTGGTCTTGATGACCTTCCTCCTTACACTTTTCCTCTCCTTTGCCAAGCGAAGAGACGACGTGGTTCGCATGAACGAGACAGGCGAGGCACCCCGGCAAAATACCATTCGCTATAATCTCACCTTTATCAACCAAGCCATCACCATCACCGCTTCCGTCACATTGGTATGTTATGTGATGTACACCGTGTCGCCCGACGTAACTAGTAGGTTCAATACCCAATATCTCTACCTCACCAGTATCTTTGTGTTGGTAGGGCTCTTGCGGTATATCCAGCTCACAGTGGTTGATAAACGAAGTGGCGACCCCACAAAAATCCTGATGAGAGATAGATTCACGCAGCTTATCGTCGTGGGTTGGATTTCTGCCTTTTTGGTTATCATTTACTTATTGTAGCAATGCAAAAGATTCTTCATTGTTCTGATTTCGACGGCACACTCACCACAGCCGACACCCTGCTTCTCTTCATTCGCTTTGCTCATGGCACGGCTTTCTTCATCGTGGGCTTTCTCTTACATCTGCCCCTATTGGTGCTGATGAAATTTCATCTCTATTCCAACAGCAAGATGAAGCAACGCATCTTCAGCTTCTTTTTTAGGGGTATGAGCGAAGAGAAGTTCAATGCTTTATGCCACGACTTTGCCCGACAGCACCAACATCTGCTGCGACGGCAAGGCATCGACACCCTTCTCAAAGCCTTGGAGCGTGGCGAAGAGGTGCTGATAGTGAGTGCCAGCATCGACCGGTGGGTATCTCCTTTCTTCTCCTCTCACCCCTGTCTGCAAGTGATAGGCACACAGATAGAAGTGAGAGAGGGAAGAATAACAGGACGATTCTCTTCGCCCAACTGCTACGGAGCAGAGAAGGTGAATCGCATTAACGCCACCATTCCCAATAGAAATCATTATTATATCATAGCCTACGGCGACAGTCGGGGCGACAAAGAAATGTTAGATTATGCAGATGAAAGATATTATCGGCCGTTTCAATCTTAACCAAGGCAACAAGATTGGCGAACTATTGCGTTTTGGGGTGGTGGGACTTGGTGCCGCCCTCTTGCAATATCTCTTGTATTGGTTGTTCATACAAGCCATTCATCATAGTGTGGCCATCACTGTGTCGTATGTCATCAGCTTTGTATTCAACTATTACGCCAGTACGAAATACACCTTTAAGGTGCAGCGAAACACACAGCGTGGAGCAGGTTTTGCCCTTGCCCACAGCGTCAATTACCTGCTCCAGCTCTCCACCCTGAATGCCTTTATCATGGCAGGTGTGAGTCAGGAGTTGGCTCCATTGCCCATGTTTGCCGTCTGTGTACCCATCAACTTCCTCATGGTGCGATTTTTTCTCAAGAACGATGGCATACGCATACTAAAGATTTTCAAACTCTCGAGCGAAGAGAAAAACATCGCACTCATCATCCTGCCTCTGTTGCTCACCTTTCATATCATTCTTGTCTGCGTCTATTACAACGCCTTTACACCCATCACCCACAACTATTGGAAACTCTTTATCAACACCTTCCAGGTGTCGGGCTTCGATCCCATCACCTATCATGTGGTGAGCGACTGGGGGACTTTTTACAATGTATATCGCCATCCGCTGTTGGTGTTCTACATGTATGTACCCTATCTCTTCAATCAAGCCTTGATGTGGCTCACAGGTATCAACTGTGCCATCTTCGTTGTATCGGTCATCATCCTCTTCTGTGCCTTCTACGCCTTTATTCTGCTTTATCGCATCCTACGCCGGTTGGTGGGGCTGAAGGTGATAGATGCCGCCTTGCTGTCGTTCTTTCTCTATTCCTTTGCCTACGTTTTATTGGCCGCCATTGTTCCCGACCATTTCATCATGTCGCTCTTCTGCATCCTTTTGTCGCTTTATGTGGCAGGTAAGCGGATACAAGAGGGTCGCCCCATGAGTGTGGCACATACCATTGCACTTTTTTTTCTTACTGCAGGTGTCACTTTGAGCAATGGCTTGAAAGTGTTTATGGCTGCCCTTTTTGTTAACGGAAAGGGTTTTTTCCGCCCCCGTTTCTTTCTCCTTGCCTGCCTTGTTCCTGCCTTAGGCTTGTGGCTCTTTGCTCGTTTCGAGTACCAGAAAATGGTGTTGCCCCGACACATGGCTACGAAAAAAGCGATAGAAAAGAAGAGAGAAGAAGCACGAAAGAAGAGAGAGGAACAGGAGAAAAAAACGAGTATGGCTTTGGCGAAGACCACTATAATGCCGCAAAAGCATGTTTGGAAAGATAGCACAAAGACTGTAATGCCCCAACCCAAGAAGAAAGTCAACCCCAAACAGGGCAAACCTATTGCCGAAGGAGAGTTTATGCAGTGGACAGACATTTCCACTTCGCGATGGCTGTCTGTCAAAGAGAATCTTTTGGGTGAGTCGATACAGCTCCATCAACAGCATCTGTTGAAAGACACTTTACGCAAGCGTCCTATCTTTGTGGCATACGATTGGACGCTCAACTATGTGGTAGAAACACTCATCGTTCTGCTTTTTGCCGCTGGTGTATGGGCAGGTCGACGCAGCAGATTGTTGTGGATGGCAATGGCTTGTGTATCAATCGATTTGGCCATACATATAGGCTTAGGCTTCGGTATCAATGAAGTTTATATCATGGCGGCACACTGGATATTTGTCATTCCGTTGGCCATTGCCTTTGCTTTACATCATTGGCAAGGTCTTAAACGTATGTTGATACGCGGAATATTAATCTTGCTTACCCTTTATCTGTGGCTGTATAATGGTTATCTCATTATATATCATTTGCTTGCTTAATACCTTTTTGTCTGCCTTTTATGCTGGCTTTTTTGATGAAAACAAAGAGTAGATTGATGCAAATGCTTCGTCTTCAGCACGAAGAATGTGCTTTAGGTATTATCACTTTTGTGGTATTGCTGTTTTTTCATGCCCTTATCATTGCCAAGTTTTGGTCTCTCTTTTACGAGTACGATGCACAGTCGTGGGTGCAGTTTATGAGGAATTATCACATGTCGGGCTTCGATCCCATCACCTATAAGATTGTAACGCAATGGGATATTGGTTATTCGGCTTTGCGACATCCCTTGCTGCCTTGGATGGTATATCCACTTTATCTTATTAATCAGGCGTTGTGGGCGATAACAGGAGCCAACTGTGCCCAGCTCGTTGTGGGCGTTCCGCTCTTCTTTTGCGGCTATTACGCCATCGTCTTTTTATACAAGCTGTTACACAAGGTTATTGAAATTAAGTCGTGGGAAGCATTTGTTTTGTGCATCTTCTTCCTCTTCTTTGCCCACATTTTGGTGGCAATGATTGTACCCGACCATTTCTGTATCTCGCTCTTCCTCATCCTTTTCACCCTCTATGTCGCAGGCAGGAAGATGAAAGAGAAGAGTGCCTTTACACCCATGCAAACCGTATTGCTCTTCACCCTCACCGCCGGTGTAACCCTTAGTAATGGCGTTATCACGCTCATGGCTGTGCTGATGACCAATCGACGCAGCTTTCTTCGTATTCGTTTTTTGCTGCCTATAGCTCTTATTACTGTGGTGTTGTTGGCTCTCGGATTGGCTTTTAACGAACCCACAGCCGAACAAACGGGAATGGAAATAAAGGGATGGCTCTCGGGAGAGACGTTGCGATGGGATGTGATTGTGGAAAATCTATGGGGCGAGTCCATCCTGCTGCATCGTCAGCACATTTTGGGCGACGTATTGATGGGTAGACCCTTGGTGGTTACCTATTCTTGGTGGTGGCAATATCTGTGCGAAACCGTGATGGTGGTCCTTACCCTTGGCGGACTCGTTGCCGGCCGCAAGCAACTCTTGGCATGGCTCATGGCAGCCTGCTTTGCTTATAATTTCGCACTGCACATCGTCTTTGGCTTTGCTTATAACGAAGTGCAAATCATGGCATGCCATTGGACTTACATCGTACCTTGTCTCATTGCTTATCTCCTTTTACATCTTCCCACAGCTCTCCGCCGCATTATCATGCTCCTCCTCATCCTCCTCACAACTTGTCTTGCAGTGTATCATAGTGTGCTGTTGTATAACTATCTGACGTGGCCGGTGAGGTAGAGTATAGTAAAAGGACAGCCATTGTCTTGAAAAAGCCATGCTTTTGCAATATAAAAGGATAGCTTGTGCTTCATCAAATACATGTTTTGCCCCATCAAATACATGCTCTTTTATGAAAAACACTCGGGGAACACTGTGGGCAAGGGGCTGAAAACCCCGAAGAGACAAAAGGTTTCAACAGCAATACAAAAAAGGAAAAGGGAGACCGAAATCTCCCCAAGATTAATCAACTTTGTACGGTGCTTATCCAAAAGATGAAGCCAAAGAGACTTCCATTCACCTTTCTTGATCCATTTGTTATAATGATGGAATACAGTACTATAGGTCAGAACCTTCTCACTGAAGAGGGAAGCTACAGGTAAATATTTCCACTGACATCCTGTCTTGAGTTTATAAAGAATGGCATTTACGATTTCAACAAGACAACTTTGGGTTACGAAACCACGTTTTCCCACAGATAAATGAGGCAATATTTCACTTTTTATTGTATCTTTGTCCAGCACAGCGTACATAGCAATATTGTTATGAATGAGTTTGGTCACCCATAATATAACAATTTTAGCTATTAGTATACTGTTTCTCATTTGAGAAATTAGTTTAAATCACTTAATAATCTTTTCAATATAACTTGGATGGATTTCTTTTGTAAAACTCTTATTCTTTTTCTAAAAAATGGTATTTATGGAATATATAAATGAAAAGTTTATAACACATTTTATGTTATTCGTAATATCTTTATTTGTTTTAATAAGCTATTCTTGTAGCTCTGATGAAGAAATTCAACCTGTGTTAGATGGAACTGTTTGGGTTGCTTCCCCTTCTAATATGCAACCCGAGCCGAATCAATCTTCTGGTAAAA
>JALEWR010000099.1 GCA_022783515.1 Prevotella sp. | reverse complement strand
TCGTGAACGCTCGCTCACACCCGAAGAGAAGGCTGAACAAAAAAAGTATTCGCGTTTGGCTGATGCCTTGACACCTATTGCCAAAGGTTTGTGTTCGGAAATGGTCAACCAAAATACTTACGATTCTATCCAAGTTTTGGGTGGTTCGGGAGTTATTGCCGAGTATAAGCCCGAACGTCTGTTTCGCGATGCCCGAGCTTTCTCCATCTATGAGGGAACAACCCAGATGCAGGTGGTGGCAGCCTTGCGGTATATCAGTAATGGCACCTATCTCAGTATCATAAAAGAATTGTTGGAGATAGAAGTGAAAGATGAGTTGAAAGACTTAAAAAATCGTGTCGAAACCTTACTCAGTCTCTACGAAACAACGGTGGAGGCTATGAAAGAGAACGCTGCGAAAGAACAAATCGACTTCCTTGCACGTCGACTTTACAATATGACCGGTGCTTTACTCATGGCGTCGCTCATCGTGGCAGATGCCAACCGCTCGTACGAACTCTTTGGAAAGAGTGCCAATATCTATGTTCGTATGATTGAAGAAGAAATCGTAGGGCAATGCTGCTTTGTAAAAAACTTCAAAGCAGAAGATTTGGAATTTTATAAGAAATAACTCGGATGGTTTTTAACCGGTGAGTTTTTTAGTTAATGGGATGATAAGTTATGGAATGATGGAGCTATACTTTACAACTCAGTTGATATCAAAACTTATTAACCAACAACTAAAAAACTCACCGGCTGATTAACTCAAAAGTTTTTATTGTATCTGCAAAACTTCATGCAATCCCTCAACATCTTTGAGCTTATTGATGATATTTTGCACCTCACTTCGGTCATGAACATGCAGATTGATGATGCCCTCGAACAATCCTTGGTTGGAGTTGATCACAATCTTATGAATGTTTACGTTTAGCTCGCCCGATATGATGCCGGCCACATGGAGCAACATACCCGGCTGATCTATACCCTTGATGGTAATGGTTGCATCAAAAAAGAGTTTTTTGTGCATATCCCATTTGGCGTCCAAGATGCGATTGCCGAAGCTCGATTTAAGTCGATTGGCAACCGGACAAGCACGTTTGTGAATCTCAACGCGGTTGGAATTGTCGATATAACCCAAGATGTCGTCGCCCGGAATGGGGTGGCAACAAGTGGGGAAGATATATTTTTCAATACTTGTTTCGCTGATGATACAAGGCTTTTTCTTGTTAAACTCCTTACCCACAACGAGCAACTGATTTTCTTTTTCAGCTGTTTTCTCTTCCTTTTTCTTACTGTCGAGGAAGGGAACATAGCGTCGCCAACTTTTGCTATTTGTCGTTTTTGAACGCTTTTCTTGTAGTTCGCTTGCATCCTTGTCGGTAAGGATGAGAGTGTTATCGCCCAAAGCTTGGAACAAGTTTTCGTGTTTGGCAATGTCGTGAAGTTCGCATAGCTTATCGAGCAACGAAGTGGTGAGTCCCATATCGTGCTTCTTCAACCATTCGTTGAGGATTTCTTCGCCTTGCTTTTGTTTCTCGCGGTTGTTTTTACGCAGTATGGCTTGTATCTTACTCTTTGCCTTGGCTGTGTAGACAAAGGTGATCCAAGAAGGTTCAACGTGCTGCGACTTAGACGTCAAGACCTCCACCTGGTCGCCACTTTGTAGCTTATGGCTCAGTGGAACGAGCTTATGGTTGACCTTTGCACCGATGCAATGGCTACCCATAAAGGTGTGGATTTGGAACGCAAAGTCGAGAACAGTACAGCCGGCCGGCATCGTTTTGATTTCGCCCTTGGGTGTAAAGACAAATATTTCGGATGCGTAGAGATTGAGCTTGATGGCATCGAGAAAGTCCATCGCATCGGGTTGAGGATCGTCCAATATTTCTTTGATGGTACGAAGCCATCCGTTGAGTTCTCTCTCGTCATCAGCTGTTTCCGACCCATCCTTATATTTCCAGTGAGCAGCGAAACCCTGTTCGGCAATCTCGTCCATCTTGTCGCTGCGTATTTGTACCTCTATCCATCGGCCTTGTTTGCTCATGAGTGTAACGTGGAGGGCTTGATAACCATTGGCCTTGGGATGATTGAGCCAATCTCTGAGTCGGTCGGGGTGAGCTTTATATATCTGACTAATCTTGACATAGATGTTAAAGCTCTCGTTAATTTCTTCTTTTCGCTCTTTAGGCGTAAAGATGATACGCACAGCAAGGATATCGTAAATCTCGTCGAAGGTAACATGCTTGCTCTGCATCTTATTCCAAATGGAGTAGGGACTCTTGACGCGAGCCTTTATTTCGTAGGTAATACCCATCTGATCCAACGCCGCTTTGATAGGGTCGGTGAATTGTTGGAAGAGTATTTCGCGTTGTTCTTGGGTTGACGCCAACTTGTTTTCGATTGACGCATATTCTTCGGGATGCTCGAATTTGAAACTCAAATTCTCCAGTTCGGTTTTGATTTTGTTGAGTCCGAGACGGTTGGCAAGCGGGGCATAGATATAGAGTGTTTCGCCCGCAATCTTGTATTGCTTGTTCGGAGCCTGACTTTCAAGTGTCCGCATGTTATGCAATCGGTCGCAAATCTTAATGAGGATAACGCGGATATCATCGCTCATGGTGAGCAATAGCTTCTTGAAATTCTCGGCTTGGGCAGATGCCTTGTCGCCAAAAATGCCACCCGAGATTTTGGTTAGTCCATCCACAATCTGTGCAATACGATTGCCAAAGATATTTTCGATATCCTCAACGGTGTAGTCGGTGTCTTCCACTACGTCGTGCAAAAGCGCCGCACAGATACTCGTTGAACCTAATCCCATCTCCTCGCAAGCAATTTGTGCCACGGCGATAGGGTGCATGATATACGGTTCTCCCGACATTCTTCTCACGCCTTTATGAGCTTGTTTGGCGAAGTTGTATGCCTTGGTGATAATCTCCTCTTTCTTTCGATGAGGCGAATTCATGTAGCAGTCGAGCAGATGTCTAAAGGCATCGTTCACCATTTTGTCTTCTGCCAACTCTTTTTCTTGCTCTGTCATGTTATGCTCATCCATATTCGATGCTATTATTTGCTAATCAACATTGCTAAAAACAGAAAGAGTTAATAAGTGTTTGCCCATGCCAAGTCTTATGCAACTTGGTATATAGAGGTACATCACTTATTAACTCAGTCAGTCATATACATATTTATATATGTGTTTATTTCACCTTCAATTTCTTTCCGGGGCGGATATTCGATCCGCTTATCTTGTTGAGCTTCTTGAGCTTACTCACTGATATATTGTTGCGTGCTGCAATTTCATATAGTGTATCACCCGATTTTACGGTTACGCTTCTGCTTCTTTCTCTGTTTTTCTTACCCTTTTTTCCTTTTTTCTCCTTGCTATTGCTGCGTGAAGATGAGTATTTGGCGGTGTTTTCAGCTACCACTTGTTGCTCCACTTCCACCTCTTTTCGTTTCAATAGCTGTTCGTTGATGACGTGGGCGTAAATCGTTTGCTCTTTGTCAATAAAGTTGTTGATTTGTTGAGCGGGTAATCTTAGTGAAGAAGGCTTACTGCCTCCATTCACCAAATTTGTGCGATATTGGGGATTAAGCATCTTGATTTCTTCCATATCCATATTCAATACGGCTGCAATTTGCTCAAAATGCACATCACGATCCACCATAACTGTATCGGTCTTTGTGGGCAATTCTGTTACCATAGGACAGATATTATGCTCACAATAATAGTTCATGATATAGTTGGCTGCAATAAACCCCGGCACATAACCTCGTGTTTCTTTGGGCAGATAAGGATAAATTTTCCAATAATCTTTCTCGCCTTTGGCACGATGGATGGCTTTATTGATGCTTTGTGGGCCGGCATTATAGGCGGCAATAACCAAGTTCCAATCGCCAAAAATCTTATATAAGTCGCTCAAATATTCAGCAGCGGCATACGACGACTTAACAATGTCGCGACGTTCGTCTACCAATGAGTTTACTTCCAATCCATATTGCTTGCCTGTTGCCAGCATGAACTGCCATAAACCAGTGGCTCCTACACGAGAAACTGCATTGGGATTGAGTGCCGATTCGATAACCGGCAGGTACTTTAATTCCAAAGGTAGTCCGTAGGTTTCTAGTGCTTGCTCGAATATGGGCATGTAGAAGTTGGCTGCTCCGAGCATATAACTCACCGAGCGACGCAACTGATTGCTGTATTTATCGATAAATTTCTGCACCACATCGTTGTACGGCATCTCCATTCTGTTGGGCAAACGACTCAATCGGTCGATAAATACCTCGCGTGGGAACTGTGGGTTGATGTTGGGAAAATTGCAGTCGGCATCCGGACGAAGATAGCGTTCGGTGTGATATAGATGCAACAAACTATCCAGTTCGTAGGTCATTCCTTCGGGTAGTTCGATCACTTCGTTGTTGCCTTCGGCTGTGGTAACGGTGATTTCCTTATCCTTTGTGGTTTGTGCGTGCATCATTGCCGAGCTTCCCAGCATGATGGCAGAGATTATGATATATACTTTTTTCATTCTTTTTATTTACTTCTTCATTGATAAATGATGCGTTTTCTTGTCTTTTTCTCCCTACTTTAAAAGCTGAGGCGACAGTTAATGCCGAGGACAGACGAATTGAAAGGTGTTCTGTCGGTGGGATTGTTGAACACTGCGGGTTCCACTCTTAGGCTTAAATCGTCTGAAATGTCAAACTCGGAAAGCGATGCATCAACATACGCATCGATAATGGAAAGAGCATAAACGCCAATCAAACAAAAGACACTTAAATCTCGCCAGCGACGATAACGGTCTTTTCTCTGTTTGAAAATGTTTTGATACTGTGTTCTATTAGCATCCGTAATGGTTCGTCCCAAGTGTAGGAACTGATTATAGCTTTGAGTAGAAGGGTCGGAATCCATGATGTCCAGATAGGCTTGTGAATAGTCTTTGTACATCATATTGTTCCACTGCATGGCGTAAATACATCCCACAAAACCTCCATAGATAATGGGGAGCTTCCAGTATTTGCGGTTGTAAATCTGTCCTGCACCAGGTAAAACGATACCCAACCACATTGCTTTTTTAGGCGAAGGACGCCATGTCTTCCAATCTCTTTTTATCCTTTTGGCGTCTTTTTTTTCAGCTTTGGCCAAGCTGATGCTGTCTTTTTTCGATAGCATGGCCATTGTTTGAGTGGTTGAGATGGATATATCGGGTATACTGTCGTTGGTATCATTCCGAGGAGAATGATTTTGAGCGTATGCCATATTCCAAGAGAATGTCAGCATACAGCACGCCACCGCCATGTTACGCAATAATGATACGATCTGCCGACTCACGCTTCTGACGATTGTTTTAGTTGATTGAAAACGTTCATGATATGCTCCAATTCGCTTTCGTTGGTAAAGGGAATGGTGATTTTTCCCTTTCCTTTGGGCGAACAAGTCATCTGAACCTTGGTGTTGAGAAAGCTTGAAAGATGTTTCTTCAACGTTGTAAACTCTTCTGGAAGTTGTGTTTTTGCCACAATTTTCTTGGGACCAACATCAATATCTTCACCATTTTTGAGCTTTTGAGCCAACTCTTCCACCTTACGAACGGAATATCCGTGCTTGAGAATCTCTCTGAAAAGTTTGATTTGCAGTGAAGGACTATCAATTGCCAACAAGGCACGAGCATGCCCCATGTCGATTTCTTTCTTCTGCAAAGCCATCTGAACCTGTGCAGGAAGTTTTAAAAGACGCAGATAGTTGGTTATGGCTGTTCGACTTTTTCCCACTCTTTCCGACACCTTTTCTTGTGTCATACCATTGCCCGACATCAGCTGCTCGTATGCCAACGCAATCTCAATGGCGTTAAGGTCTTCGCGTTGGATATTCTCCACCAATGCCAATTCCATCACGTTCTCGTCTTTGATGGTGCGAATATAGGCAGGTATGGCTTTCAAACCCACCAACTGTGAGGCACGCCAACGGCGCTCTCCGGCAATAATCTGAAACTTATTGTCGGCAATCTGACGTAGGGTGATGGGCTGAATAATGCCAATCTCTCTGATGCTATGAGCCAATTCTTGCAGGGCTTCGTCGTCAAACTCTCGACGAGGTTGATTGGGATTGGCCTCAATGAGGTCGATAGCTATTTCGTTGATGGTGGAACTGCCTTGAGGACGAACGCTCTCTGTCGATATCAAGGCATCGAGTCCTCTACCTAAAGCATTAAACTTCTTCTTTACAGCCATGGGGAATTATTTGAATGATAAAGTTGACGAGCTTGACAAGTAGACGGGTTGACAAGGAAAAAAGTTTATATTATGATTAAAGAACAAGCTTGTTCCAACTTCTAAAATCCTTGTTAACTCGTCTACTTGCTTACTTGTCAACTCTTTATTGATTCTTATTGATAATTTCTTTTGCCAATGCCAAGTGGTTCTTACTGCCTGTTGAGTCGGCATCATAGAGAATAACGGGAAGGCCATGACTAGGACTTTCGCCCAACTTTACGTTGCGTTGAATCACCGTTTTGAATACCAACTCTTGGAAATGGCGTTTCACTTCATCGTAAATCTGATTAGCCAAACGGAGTCTGCTGTCGTACATCGTCAGCAAGAAACCTTCTATTTCCAACTTGGTATTGAGTTTGCTCTTGATAATTTTGATGGTGTTGAGCAATTTGCTGATACCCTCCAATGCAAAATATTCGCATTGTACGGGAATCAATACCGAGTCGGCAGCAGTGAGAGCGTTCACCGTAATCAAACCCAATGAGGGCGAACAGTCGATAAGAATATAATCGTATTCCGACTTTAATCCTTCCAATAGGTTTTTCAATACACGTTCTCTGTTTTCAGTGTTGAGCATTTCTATTTCTGCTCCCACCAAATCTATATGACTGGGGATAATATCCAGACCGTCAATATCGGTGGTATATATGGCATCACGCACATCGGCATCGCTTGTGATACATTCGTAAAGCGAGCATTCCACCTCTTTAATGTCTACGCCCAGACCGCTTGAGGCGTTGGCTTGGGGGTCGGCATCCACCACGAGAACACTCTTTTCAAGTGTAGCAAGCGATGCAGCAAGGTTGATAGAGGTTGTTGTCTTGCCGACACCACCTTTCTGATTGGCTATTGCGATAATTTTTCCCATATCCTTATTCTTGCTAATAATATGTTAGATTGCAAAGGTACATATTTTGCATGACAATGGCGAATATTAAAGGTTTTTTCGTATTTTTGCAACAATAGATTACAGGCTGTTTGCCTCTTTTATATATAATGTGGCATGAGCAGCCATTTTTTGACAGATATTATCATCATGAATAGAAAACCATTTATACTTGTTTCTAACGACGATGGCTATCAGGCAAAGGGCTTGAAGTCGCTCGTCGAATTTTTATCGGATATGGCTGATGTCTTGGTGTGTGCTCCCGACTCAGGACGTTCGGGTTATGCCTCGGCTTTCACTGTGGCTCAGCCTCTCATGTTGAAGAAGAAAAAGCCCGTTGATGGGGTAGAGGTGTGGGTGACAAATGGTACACCTGTGGATTGTATCAAATTGGCTTACGATCAGTTTTGCACAGAACGAGTTCCCGACTTAATCGTGAGTGGTATCAATCATGGCGACAATGCGTCGGTCAATGTGCATTATTCGGGTACGATGGGAGCTGCCATCGAGGGTTGTCTTAAGGGTATTCCGTCTATCGGTTTTTCGCTTTGCGACTATCGTGAAGATGCCGATTTCACGATGTTGCGACCTTATATCCGTGCCATTGTACAGCAGGTCCTGGCCAATGGATTGCCCAAAGGTGTATGTTTGAATGTAAACTTCCCCTTGGTTGAAGAATTGAAGGGCATGAAAGTTTGTCGTATGAACAAGGGTATGTGGCAGAAAGAATGTGCCAAGATGCAGCATCCGCGTGGCCCTCACTATTTCTGGATGACGGGAGAGTTTGTGAGCGACGAGCCTGATGCAGAAGATACCGACTATTGGGCATTGAACAATGGCTACGGTGCCATCACTCCTACGCAGATAGATGTTACGGCTTACGAGGCTCTTAACCAACTGCAGAAGTGGAATTGGGAAGTGAATCGTTGATTATTCATCAGCTGTAGTTGATTATTCATCAGACTGTAGGGGATTAATTATATCTCCCCTACAACTCCATATTAAGGATATGAAATATTATATCATTGTAGGCGAAGCCTCGGGCGATTTGCATGCCTCCCATCTTATGCAGTCGTTGAAGTCTAAAGATTCACAAGCCGACTTCAGATATTTTGGAGGCGACTTGATGGCAGCTGTGGGTGGCACGCGAGTGAAGCATTTTAAAGAGTTGGCTTATATGGGGTTTGTGCCGGTCTTATTGCATCTTCGTACCATCTTTAAGAATATGACGATGTGCAAAAAAGATATTGTGGCGTGGAAACCCGATGTGGTTATATTGGTGGATTATCCTGGTTTTAACCTCAATATCGCTCGTTTTCTTAAAACCAAAACCCGGATACCTGTCTATTATTATATTTCTCCTAAGATATGGGCATGGAAAGAGTACCGCATTAAAAATATCAAGCGAGATGTAGAGCAGTTGTTTTCCATCTTACCTTTTGAGGTGCCTTTCTTCGAGCAAAAGCATGGCTATCCCATTCATTATGTGGGCAATCCAACGGCAGACGAGGTCAGACAGTTTACGAATGGCTATAGAGAATCGTTTGAACAGTTTTGTCTGTCACAGGGGCTGATAACCGACAAACCCATCATTGCCCTTTTAGCCGGCAGCAGGACACAGGAAATCAAAGATAATCTTCCTGCTATGATTCAAGCAGCAGCGGCTTTCCCGGAGTATCAGGCTGTGGTTGCCGGTGCTCCTTCCATTGACGATGACTATTACAAACGATTTATTGCCAATACCAATGTTGCTCTTGTGCGTAATCAAACCTACGCTTTGCTCTCTCATGCTACGGCCGCTTTGGTTACCAGTGGCACGGCAACGCTCGAAACGGCTTTGTTTAATGTGCCGCAAGTGGTATGTTATCGCACCCCCATTCCTCTTGTTATTCGTTGGGCTTTCAATCATATTTTGAAAGTAGATTATATCTCTTTGGTCAATCTCATTGCCAATCGAGAAATTGTTCAAGAACTTTTTGCCGACCGTTTTTCGGTTGCTAACATCACCCGCGAACTTTCCCAACTATTGCCTGGCAATGAGGGAAGGGAGAAAATGCTAACCGATTATGCCGAGGTGCGTGAGCGATTGGGGGATGACGTGGCACCTGATAATGCAGCACAACTCATGGTTGAATTGCTGAAAGGATAGGAGGATACAACAGATTGTTTGCCACTACAATTTATAGGTTTGGCAGCTATATATACAACTCTTCACGCCAATCTACTAAGAAGCATCATTCATACCCGATACTTTAAAAGCAACGACACACACAACTTTTTACGATTAATTATTCTTTCGCAGAGTTTGTCGTGAAAAGTTGTGTGTGTCGTTGCTAACCATATAGGTTGTAGCTACTAACCCTATAAGTTGTCGTTGCAAAGCCCCATAAAAATCGTTGCAAGAAGGATTTGTTTCTGTAGCATATACATAACTTGTTTTTACTCAAATCTTTAAATCAGCCGCATACCGGCAGCTTCGCATTCGGCCCTCATCTCGTCCGACCAGATGCTCGCTTGTATTTCTCCGATATGTGCTTTTTGGAGCAGTACCATACAAA
>JALEWR010000222.1 GCA_022783515.1 Prevotella sp. | reverse complement strand
TTCATATCAATCTTTTTGGCGTGCAAAAGCAGATAAAATGCATTGCAAAAGGATAACTTTGGGCATGCGAAAGGATAGCTTTGACCAAACAAAATAGGCTGAATTACACCATCAAAGCATTGCTTTGGAAAGGTAAGGGCATGAGAAGGAGGAAATAAGGAGATAAAAACACAAAAGAAGAACAATGAAGTGGTCTTCTATTCTCTATTTCATCGCAAAATGATGTGTTAATTGAAGAGGCCTAAAAGTTTAAATAACATCAAAGAGATAAGTATCCTCGGTGAGAGTTTAATCAAACCGGTGAGAAGCAAAGGTTTACCAAGCAAAGCTTGTATCATACCGGCACTTCATCCATCACACACAACATCCTTGATACGAAAGCACCCGCTATACGGCAACATCATATTGTATCAACATCCTGAGGTCGCTTGCCATCCTCGCACCCCTAAGCCATTAAGGGACGGTTCTCTTAAGAAAATACCTGCAACAAAACCAAAGGCAAAGTATTTTCCATTGTAAGAGATGAACAAAATTAGACTCACCTATCCGAACTCGGATGATGTTAATGAGTAAACAAGTTACAAGCAAGAAAAAGTATCCTTGTTAACTTGTCATCTCCTAACTTGCTAACCAACAACTTTTCGTCTTTGCTCCAACTCAAGCAAAAAGCCTTTGGCGGCCAATCCTCCGGCATATCCTGTGAGTTTTTGGTTACTACCGATAACACGATGACAAGGAATAAAGAGGGGGAGGGCATTCAAAGCATTGGCATTAGCCACTGCCCGCACGGCTTGAGGACGCCCCATTGCTGTGGCTTGCTCGATATACGAGCATGTAGAGCCATAAGGTATATCCGTCAAACCCTGCCACACCTGCTTCTGAAAGTCGGTTCCAACGAGCAACAAAGGTATGGAAAAATATTCTCGTTCGCCAGCAAAATACTCGTCCAACTGACATTTTGCCATCTCAACAACAGATGATTGAACTTCGCAAAAAGTGGTTTTCAACGAGCGTTGAAGGCGTTGCAACACTTGCTCATGCCGAGGATTAACCTGCCAATCGCACAAACACAACCGGTCGCCATAGCTCCCCAACAACAGCTCTCCACAAGGCGAAGAATAGCGTTGCGTCATAATCATGCAGCGGAAAGCAGGGAGATGAGTGGCCGTTGCTTTTTCATCCACCCGAAGACTACTCTTCTTTTCTGAGAAAACTTGTGCTTTAATCTTCATCTTTCTAAGTGTTGATATGCAAATTTAGTCATAACCGATGCTTAAAAAGACACTTTTGGAAGAAAAGATTCTTTATTAAAAGAAAAAGACAGTTGTCAGTAGTGTGCAACCGCAATATTTTCTGCCATGCTATTTGTGGCAAAGTTATTGCATACATACATATATACATCATAATAGAAAAAACGCTTTTGAACAGACAGATGAGCAGAACCGAGCTTGCTTGAGTTGTGTCATGGCTCAAAAACGCACTTTTTAAGAACCAAAAGAACAAGAAAATGAAAGAACGGAGAATTATAGAGAAAATACAAGGCTTCAGGTCGAAGGACGGAGCAGGTGTGAGTTTGGTAAGAGTGTTGGGACATGACAACGTGTACGACTTTGATCCCTTCTTGATGCTCGACTCCTTTGACAGTACCAATCCGCGTGAATATCAAGCCGGTTTCCCCACTCATCCTCACCGAGGGATAGAGACTGTGAGTTTCATAGCCAAAGGAAGTATCACCCATGGCGACCACTTGGGTACAAAAGCTACCATCCACGATGGCGAAGCTCAATGGCTGACAGCCGGTTCGGGTGTATTCCATAGCGAGCAACCAGGTGGAGATGAATTGTTGGGTTTGCAACTTTGGCTCAACATGCCCGCAAAAGACAAGATGACAGCACCACCTGCTTATCATGATATACTAAAGAAAGAGATACAGGAATTTAAGTTTGACGGCGGCAAACTGCGCCTTATCACGGGCGAATATCAAGGACATAAGGGATGGCAAGGCAAGTATCTGCCATTAGACTATTATGATATTCACTTGGAACCTGATGCCAAAATCACTGTCGATGTGAAAGAAAAGAATACCGTCATGATTTTCACGCTCAAGGGAGATGTAACGAGTGGCGGTTCGCATGTTGCCGAAAAGACAGCAGCCCGACTGATTGACGGCGACTCGGTAACTATCGAAGCGGGTAAGTATGGGGCAAGAGTGATGCTTATGTCGGCACCTCCCACAGGAGAACCTATCGCATGGTATGGCCCTATCGTGATGAATACACAAAACGAATTGCGTACGGCTGTACGCGAACTCAACGAAGGGACATTTATCAAAGCCAAGACTTCTTATTAAAACAACAGAAAAATGGAGATTAAAAAGACAGAAAAAGGAACGGAAGGACTTATCGTGGGTTACGATGGAGATGAGCAAATGGGCTATATCTCCTATGTGTGGGAAAGCGAGGAGGTGATGAATATTCAGCACACCATTGTCGAACCAAAGCACGAAGGCAAGGGAGTGGCCTCGGCATTGCTCAACTATGCTGTGGATTTTGCAAGACAAAACAACAAGAAAATACAAACGTCTTGTTCGTTTGTTCAAGCGAAATTCAATAGGAGTGGTGCATATGATGATGTAAAAGCGAAGTAAATCGCCACGTGCATTCACACCTTTGCTTCCGAAGAGAAAAGAAAATGCCAAGTCAACTATATGGCGAGTTCATTCACCATTATGCTGACTTGGCATTTTATGTTTACAAACGAGCTTGTATATAATCTCTGCACGACTCCATTAACCACTTGGGTGTGCTGGTGGCTCCACAGATACCAACCGATTCTACCCCACTCAACCAATTGAAATCAATTTCTTCGGGACTCTCGATATGATAACTATTGGGATTTACCCCCTTACATTCTTCGTAAAGAACCTTACCGTTACTGCTCTTCTTACCACTCACAAAGAGTACCACATCGTGCTTTTTGGCAAAGTCGACGATATTGGGCATACGGTTAGCCACTTGCCTGCAGATGGTATCAAAGCTCTTAAAAACCACGCCATCGTGAATATGCCCTTTGATATACTCAATGATGCGTTGAAACTCATCCAAGCTTTTGGTGGTTTGCGAGTAAAGGTATATGTCTTTAGAAAAATCGAGACGGGTTACCTCATCATAATGTTCAATCACGATGGCACGACTCTTTGTCTGCCCCACCAAACCCAAAACTTCGGCATGTCCGTTCTTTCCGAAGATAACAATCTGGGCATTTTGATTTTCCAAAAACTTTTTTTGAATGCGTCGCTGCAACTGCAACACCACCGGACAGGTGGCATCTATAATCTCGATATGATTGCGGCGAGCCAATTCATAGGTTTCGGGTGGTTCGCCATGAGCTCTTAACAACACCTTCACGTCGTGTAACTCTTTCATTTGTTCGTGGTTAATCGTCACCAATCCCATATCGTGCAGACGTTGCACCTCCATGCCATTGTGTACGATATCGCCCAAACAATACATTGGCTTGCCTGCAGCCAATTCTTCTTCTGCTTTCTTGATGGCAGTGGTTACCCCAAAACAAAATCCACTTCCTTTATCTATCTCTATCTGAATCATTGGGTTTTAATTGTAATAACAATCTTCGGATTTCTCGGATCGTTGGTTATCATTAATATACGAGGCTCACTACGAGCCAACTTTAATTGCTTGGCGTTGGCTTCAATCTTCATCTTTGCCACTTCGCCTGGTGCTATATGGGTTTTATTAAGCGACATCTTGATACCCACGGTAAACATCTGCACCGTGCGAATATCTAAGGTCGACTTACCTGTATTGGTAATAAATATTTCTCCTTTTAGTTTGCTTTTGCCATTAAAAGCTCCCAAATTCAATACCGAATCAGACACCATCACCTGTGGAGCCATAGCTTTCTGGGTATTGGTGAGTTGCTCGAAGTTGGGCAGAAGCACTGCCGAAACCGATATTTCCTTATCAGCCGATACCTTATCACCGGGGAACATGCCCAAGAAAACAGAGGTCTGCTTCAATCCAAGGTCTAAGAGATTACTCGAATCGAGGGTGATTGTTACCACTCCCGAATGTCCGGGAGCTATCGTTGAGGGTGAGACCGAACCCTTAAGATAACCGGGAAGGTGCATCACCACAGGTTGAACAGGCTTTCCGGAGTTATTCATGAGGTGGATTTTTTGGAAAGGACGGTCGCCTCTATTCACGTCATCAAACTCTATATTGTTCTTATCTGCCTTAACATCGCCTAAGGTAAAAGCGTAGTTTCCTGCAAAATCGACAATCTCCGGCACAACAACTCCCTTGACGGTGAGCATCAAAGGTTTTTCCTGAGCATCACTATAAAGACCTATCAACTTCTCGAAATGCCCCATTTGTTTGGCATCGTATATGGCCTTCACTTTGAAAGAAGCACCAGCCTCCACGGCTGTCTTGGGATAAGACACCGTGGTACATCCGCAGCTGGTGCGTACATCGTTGATATAAAGAGGTTTGTTGCTCGTATTGATTACCTCAAATTCCGCCTCAACAGGTATTCTGTACATCACTTGTCCACAGTCAATGGCCTCGTTTTTAGGCTTCAAAATCTGTGCCGATGCACTCATCATGCACAGAGCAAAAGCCATGATTGTCATTATTTTTTTATTCATTTGTATATGATTTGTCGTCTTATCATTTGTTCTTTTCTCGTTCCTCGAAAAGTGCGTTTTATTACTCGCAAGCTTGTCAACACGCCGCAAGCTCATCAACACGTTTAGCCATGGCATAACTCAAGCAAGCTTGGTTCTGCTCATCTGGCAGCACAAAAACGTTGGGTTGAGACCACCAATTTATCCGGTTGATACCATCAACAGCAGAAAACCACCAACAAAGAAACGAAAAAAACTGCTGAAAACGCATTCTTTCGTTACGTTCTCAACAGCTTTTATTATTATTTCACATGCAGCACCATCGCTTCTGCACGTCCGGCATACTCGGGACTATAGGCACATTGCACCACACAAGTACCAGTGGAGAATGTTCCTTGGCGGTCGATATAATACTCGGTTTCTATTACTCGTTTGCCTTTGGGCAGACGATCGAGGTAATAATGGGTGGCGTGATCGCGTGGAGTGATATAGCATCCATAACGATAGCCACTCAACTGGTTCACGGGTTCCATACAAGCTGCACGCTTATCTACCACCTGAACATAATCGTAGTCGCGGTCGGCTTCTATCGTGATGCGAATCTTTACCTTACTTCCAACCTTTAATTCGCCGGCATTGACGAGTTCGCGAGAAACTTTCAGCCCACTCGAAGTTGCTTTTATGTCTTTCGTAGGTTGCATCATCTGACCATAAACAGCACCCCATGACGTTTGATTGGTTGACTTATCCACTGTCAAGGTCTTCATCTTCTCGGCATCCATTGCCACCTTCACATAGCCTGTTCCTGCCGTTGCCTGGGGCAAATCCAATGCTTTGCCATCGATAGAAAGCTTCGCAGGTGTCTGCCCGGATGTATCGAGCAATTCCATTCTACCTTTCAAGAAAGCATAGATGGCATTAACGCTATTGATAGGTGTGTCCCACTGCTGTGTACGTTTAGACATCAGCAACCATCGCTGCATCTCTTCGATTGTTTGTTTGTCGTTGGGTTGCAACATCTGAAGAGCTTCGATAGCGTAAGTTTGTACAGGAATGCGGTAGTCAAACCAGCTATAATATGCCTTTCTTGTATCGTAATAACGACCCATTTCGGGTTGATAGACGCTGTATTCCTTCATACTTTGTAAAAAGTCTTTTGCTACATCGCGACGTTGATTCATGGTCAAGACAACGGCAGCAATCGACTTTCCGTAGATGGTCATTTCCCTACTGCGATGCACGAGTCGGTCTACCAGGAACTTCTTGTCTTGTTCCACACTCTTTGACAGTGACGGTTGAGACAATGCACTCAAATAAAGATAATCGACAGCCAGCTCACTCGGACGCACTTGCTTTTTCGTTTTCACCTCTATCCGCTTCATTTCCTTCACCTCTTCCTTCACCCATTGGTTCATAAAACGGAAGGCTTTCTTGTGCATATCGCCCACTTCCGCCTGCTCGCCTATCAACGTGTGCAGACGTGCCAAGAGGTTGGCCACGGTTGTTGTTATATAGATGCTGCCACGCATACCGGGGTACCACGACCAAGAGCCATCGCTCTGCTGCAACTTGCTGAGTTTTTCGGCACAAGTCTTGAGACGAACATTCAAGCTATTCTCATCAAAGTAGCGTATCAAAGCCTGCTTTTGTTCCGCCTCATCCTTAGCTTCTGCCACCCAAGGAGTTTCGTTCAAGACCAGCGATTTCAACTCTTGATTCTTCTGTAAGCCACTCATCATCGAAGTTTCTTCACCGCTTTCTCGCTTCCATTGTTCAATCATCTGTTTGGCATGAGGCACTTTTTTCAAGATATATCGTGCGATGCTGTTGGCATAATAAGCCGCCGCCAAACTGATGGAGTTGTCTTCGTTAACCTCACCCACATAAGGTAAGGCCTGTATCATTAACCAAGCAGGGTTGTTGGTATATTCCACCGTGAGGCGTTTTTTATCGCCCTGCGGTGCAAACAGCTGTTCGAGGTCAATCGTTTTTACGCCTGCCTCGTGCTGAGTGAATGCCAAGGTGTTGGTTACCCATTCCCGGTTAGAGAGTATAGGCAGGTAATGCTGCTCGCCATCGGCATGACCTCTACCCTCGACCATCACCTTTGCTACCAATACCGTAGCCCCATTGGCATAGAGCGAAGAGCCTTTTTGCAGGTCAACATCAAACGAAGCTGTGCCGGTTCCGTTAGCTGCCAAACGATAATCTTGCGTAAAACGCTCCACCACCGATTGTGTTTCGGGGTTGATTAATTCCAAAACTGCACGTCCCTCCATCACCTCTTCCGTGGTGTTGAATATCTTTGTTACAATCATTCCCTTGTCGCCCAATCTCATAAAGCGGGGCATATTGGGTTGTACCATGACCGATTTCTTAGCCACAACCTCATCGATAAGCATACCATGATTCACGTTTTTATCGTGTGCCAAGCCCATAAAACGCCAGGTTGTAAGACTTTCGGGCAGGGTAAATTTCAATTTTACATTACCTTGTGCATCGGTTTGAAGGGCTGGATAGAAGAAAGCCGTCTCGTTGAGGTTCTCTCTGACAGAGGACGTGTTTTCTTCCGACGACTCTGATGCTGTGGAATTCGTGTCTGCTGCGTCTCCTGCTCTCTCTTGTGTCACAACATCTGCCGACAGGGCAACGGTTTGCTTCAACACCAAAGGTGCGGCAACACTATTCCCAAGGGCCTTCTTCTTCACCGAACCGGTCCCTCTTATCATAACCGTCTCTGCATACTCGGCTTGCAAATCGTAATAATAATTGGGATGATAGGTAAACATACTTTTGTCCAAACTACTGAAATCGAGATTGGAAAGACTGAGAGGACGAAGACGCATCGCCATAAAATCGCTATGGCCTGACCATCCTGCGGTATGCAGCCAACGCATATTGGGCAGTTCACGATCAATGTCAGTAGAGAACCTCCACTGATGTTTTCTCAACGCATCCAACGACTTGTCATAAAGAACCGCCAACAACTGTGCCACGGCGGGTTGACCATCGGGTTGCAATACCTGCAAGGTCCATTCTTCTTTTTGTCCCGGTTCGAGTTTGTTTCTAAAGGTAGTCCACTTCATTGTCAACGACTTGTTGGGCATTGGTTTCATCAACGTGCCGACATGCGTATACACTTCGCCGTCCTTCACCCACGCGTAGGTCAACGTAATGCCATCGCCATATTCGGGTTTATATCGCCATTCGCGAGTCTGCACCTCGTTATTGAGTGTCATCACACCACTTTCCAACACACGTTCTCCACTCACCACATTATATAATACATGTTGAGGAGCATAGTTGCCGCCTATCTGCAAATAGACCGGTGAATTGTCTTGGGAGAACTCTGTATCGCTGAGATAGAACCAAGAGGGCGTATCGTAAGGCACTTTCTTATCGTTCAAGCCAAACAAGACAAAGTCGTGATAAGCGGTATCCCTCTCGCATACTGCCATGATA
Organism: Prevotella sp.; assembly: GCA_022783515.1. Lineage (GTDB taxonomy): Bacteria > Bacteroidota > Bacteroidia > Bacteroidales > Bacteroidaceae > Prevotella. Next base: position 443 of record JALEWR010000222.1, on the reverse strand, counting down.
CGATGCTTGCCCGACTGCATTTGCTGGAGTCCCAATGCCACCTTCTCATTACTGGGGACAATGACAGGCTTGTCCGAACCGTCCACATAATAGCGTACCTCGGCCTCAAGCTTATCCCCTGCCATGTTGCGATAATCAAAAAGGATGCCGGGCTGACTCTTCTTCTCGATGCGAGAAGGCATCTCTATGCCGAAAGCTGTAGCCTTTGTACCCAACGGAATGGACATGCTGCCGTGGCGTGTTTCACCGCTTTGGTCGGTAACATCAGCCTCAACAACAAAGTTATAATATCTGGGGCTACTTTCATCTGACTGCGTTCCCATATCAAGAGGTATCTCCACAATAAAGTTACCCTCATTGTCGGTCGTGGCATCGGCTGTCTTGACAGTAGTCGTACGCTCGTCGCTACCCCACCAACGCCACCACATCGAACGGTTACGCAC
>JALEWR010000074.1 GCA_022783515.1 Prevotella sp. | reverse complement strand
GTTCTTGATGGCATAGAAACCATTCTGCCATTGTATACGGTCGGTATAAGGCAAGTTTATCAGGCGGCTGATTTCGGTTCTCAATGACGACAGAAGTTCGGCAGAGCTATTGCCCTGTTTATATTGGTCTTCCAAGTTTTCCAAATTTGCGAGCTGTGCAGCGGTAAATCCGTCTACCACATTCTTGGCGTTAAGCAATGCCTTCATGTTGGCTTCTTCCTGAGCCGTGAGGCGAGGAACATCGACGGGTTCAAAAAGCCAGCCGGAGGGTTCTGAATACAAATCATTTCCGGTTGTAGCAAACGAGTGGAGTGCGTCTTCACCGCCCCACGGATAGGGAGCTACCTCTCCTAAAGTTCCGGCCCCATTGTTGTGACCCAAAGCGTGAGCCACGGTACCACCAAACTGTAGGGCGAAGTGGCCGGGATACTTGGCGGGATTCATCGCGATGATGTTACCCGAAGCAGCACCGGCAGTCAATTCGTTGGCATCCTCAGCATTGGGAGCACCGGCTGTGACATACTTGTTGCCCGTCAGCATATGGGTAAGCGTGTAGGTACCATTGCCATTGTTCTTGACCTGCCATATTTCATCCTCGCTATTGGTAGACAAACGCCACTTAACATCCGTACCATTAGCATAAAGCACGGGGTTTAATCCGGCATAGTCGAGATTGTCGGCTTTCACCTGTGTCAGGTTGTAAAATTGGCGGCTGGCATTCTTAATACGATAGAAGCCATCGGGCAACGTACTGGTATGACCGGCCACGTTGTTCTGTAGTTTTCTCAATTCGTTGCGAATACCGTCATAATATCCTATTGGTCTGTAAATATTCAAACCATTCTCATTCGTAACAGTTATTTTATCGTTGGCATTCTGCAACATCGTTTTAAGGCCGGACAACTGTTCGGCTGTCAAACCGCCGGCCTTACCCTCTGAATTGAGATAGGGTATAATGTCAGCCATCTCATCTGAAGACAAGGGAACACCCTGCTGCATAATGGCAGCACCTTTCATATTGGGAGTTGCAGGACCATAATCCAAATTATGTCTATACACACGGAAATCACCAGGTCCATACGAGTTCAGACGATTACCGTTTACGTCCAAGAAAAACTCAAAGTTTTGATAGTTGGCATCGCTAACTGTAAAAACATCGCCTGTACTATTCAAGTAAATATATCCCCAACTACCTACATAAGCATACAGCCCGGTACCTTTATTGTAAAGTTTTACCTTAGTGCCTGCCTGATTCGCCGGATAGGTTGCACTTTGATAAACCAAACACCACAACTGGTCGTCGCCATAATCATACAATTTACTATCGGCAATAACCCGGTTGCCATTGGCCCGGTCAGCTCTCATAAAATATCCATTCATCACAAAGCGGAACCAGTGTGCATCCACAGCATTGGGATCGCGGGTAAAAATCACCGGCTCATTATAGTCCTGAGCCTTCACCTCTATCCCTTTCCCTAAGAAAAACAAGGCAAAGAATAGAAATAGAAAATTAAACTTAGTAAAAAACTTCATTCTTTATTTTATAATTTAACAATATAATACAACTCCATGTTTGTATAGAATAAACAACTCCCACTCTTATCATCTCTTAATCATTGATTATTGTGGTCTTCATTACACTCCCTACTCACAATCTCTTCTCTCTAATAAAAATAACTCTCCGAATGCTACGTTCTTCTCGACCTCAACGACCAAACTAAATGAAGCAATCTGAAAAATGTCGCCGCAAAATTACAACAAGAGACTGTCGCTACCACTACTCTTCATTCTCTATTTTTGTTTTTTTTTGTATATAAAGAACCAATATAACATTTATTAAGCGACAGATGTTAATGATTAAGGTAGTAGTCAGGCGTTAATGACAAGTGATTAAGTGGATACTCCTTATCACTAACACCTGACCTCCATCATCTAATCTTCAATTCTCACTCTATTCACTTTTTCCAACAAGAAGCGAGTGTCATTCCAGTGGAAAGCAGGGAAGTCACGGTTTCCTTCTATCACGTTGTTTTGGAAGAGTAAGCCATCGACCGACTTTGCATAGAGAATAGGCTTGTCGAAGGTTTTGAAGGTATTGTTGATGATGCGGATAGCATCTTTCTTTCCTCCATGATAATAATGCTTTTGATTCTTCAAGTCGGGTATTTCGGGATAAATCGAAATAACGGCATTGGTGAACTGAAACATATTGGTGAGCGAGTTGATGAACGTATTGTTTTGGATGAGAATATCCTTGCAAGGTCCCGACTCGTACCAGCCGTTACAATCGCCACAAAGCAGGATGGCGGTACCTGATGTATGGTCGAAGAGATTGTGTTCTACCACCGTCTTACGCATCGAACTGAAGAGTGTACCACGAGCCCGGTTGTTGCGAATGGTATTATGAGCAAAATACACCTCGGGGGTCCATGTGATGTTCTCTATGCCGATGCTCTCTTTGTCGAAGTCCCATTGTGGCATAGCGTCGGTGAATGTAATTTCAAACTCTTTCATTCCCTTGCCGTCGACAGCATCGACGGGACGTATTGCAGCCACCTTACTCACAAATACAGAATCCATGGTTTTACTGGCAACAAACTGCACGCTGTCGCCCACATATCCCCAGTCGAAGCCGTAAGCCTGATAGTGCATAAACTTGGCTCTGGCAGTCTTGTCGTTTACTCGTTGAGTGAGCTTGAGATAGACACCATGCACGTTGATGGCGTCGTCCATCATACCCTCGTAGAGAGCGTTGGTAGACGAAATCTTACCGCGGCATTGCGAAAAGTGGGTGGCATCGGCTTGTGTAGTGAAACAGCGAGAATCGCCTTCACCCTTCAGACAAACACTGAAACCATTGAGCGTAACATTATTACAGAGCTGTGCCAAAAGGCCCATACCATCGGCAAAATGTACCTTAACATTGCTAATCTTCGTATCTTCGTTTTCTGACAAGAAGACACCGGGCGACGGACGGTCGGAGGTATGGATGGCGAAGATGGTGCCGGGCTTGAGGGCCTGATGTTTGAAGTTAGGGGCATGATATACGTTCTTCCCCTTAGCTTGTATGCCCTTGGTGTTGAACAATACGTCGCTGGTGCGATAGACCACATGGCGAGTCTTGGGTTCAAAAGCCAATCCAACCCATGGGCGGAGTGTCCAGTCGTGTCCATAGGTATTGAGTTCACCACCTTTGATGTCGTGTTTTACGCCATCTTGCATCTTGAA
>JALEWR010000066.1 GCA_022783515.1 Prevotella sp. | reverse complement strand
GTCGTTGCAAAAGAAATAGCTTGTTGTTGCAACATTTATGATAATCGACTCATGTTTCAGCAACGACATACACAACCTCTCACAACCTCTTTTATGTCATCACCTCACAAGTATTCTTGAGCATGCCGTGAAGAGTGGTGGATGTCGTTGCAAAAGAAATGTAATGATTACCGACTTTTTAAGCCGTATTTCTTAACCCGAACCGGCGTATGAAAATATACAACTTCTATGATGGCAGTAATGAATATTGACATTGGCTTTTGTTGATCCGGAAAAAATATGCGGTGAGTTCTCACGGTAAACATATCGTCAATAAGAATCTTTTGCGTTTTTCTTTCGTTTTTTCTCCGTTTATCATGCAAAAGTATAGCTTTTTGTCGGCCAAACGATGCCTTTTGTCTTGTCAAACGACAGCTTTTACCACACAAAACGATAGCTTTTGCAAGGTCAAAGGATAGGTTTGGCGACTATAAAAATATCTGCCTTTTTATAAGTTGCTGATAATCAGCAGTCTTTATAATTCGCATATTTGCGACCATTAATTTGTTTTGCCATAGAAAGAGGCTTTGTGATGCACAAACCGCGTGTCTTTTTTTGGTCAATCTCTACGATGAGCCGGTGAGTTGCTGACAAGTGTCCTTTACGGAATGCCCGGAATATAGGAAAACATATTCCGAACTTAGGCTAACGGTTGGCTGTTTTTTTGACAGAACATAAAAGCGGATAGCTTTGGCTTATCAATGGTTTGCTTCTTTAATAAAGGGTTTGTTTCTTTAATAAAGATTGTAAACAGAGTGTTCACAATGACACAGCACCTGAAGCGAATCCATATGGGGGAGATACCAGACTGTGAGCAAGCTGTCCGGACGGGTTTGCCAAGTGTATTCCATTACTTTTATACTGCGACTGAGTCGTTGTGCTTTTGTAAAGCAGTTTAGAACAGAAGTCCTGAACTCGTCATGCTGTTCCGTTATTAAATATGAAGCAACATCCTTAGGAGTTCCATACAAAGATTCAATTTCATTAACGCAATACGTCTTGGGTTTGATGACATCTTCTTTCTGAAATTGACAGGAATTCTTGCAACTGTGAAGAATAAAAAGCAAAAACACTAAAATGCTATAATGTTTCATTTGTCTAAAATAATTTCGTTATCTTTAGGAAAGCTCCGCAGATTCCAATAGCAAGTACAAATTTAGATGAGAAAATTGTAAAACTCTTGTTTTGGTGTTGAAAAATTAAGTTTTTTCCTTGGCAGTCTTTACAATTCACATATTTGTTGCCATTTATTCGTTTTGCCATAGAAAGAGCCTTTGTGATGTGCAAGCCACATGTCGTTTTTTGACCAATTTCTACGATGAACCGGTGAGTTGCTGACAAGTGTACCTTTACGGAATGTCCGGAACATAGGGGAACATACTCCGAATTCAGGTTTGTAGATAATAAACAGATGTTTTTAATATACAAGTTTTTTGCCAATACGACAAACAATGATGAAGAGAAGCTATTTGTGGGATATGCTTGAGTTTTGATTAAATTGACAAGTCCTTCACTAAGGTTAGTGAAGTTAATTCTTCTACTTTCTTACTTATAATCAAAGTGTTACCTATCATTTTTTTGTAAATAAAGAAATATTTTTACTTCTTTTTACTATCTTTGTCCGGAAGTAATTAATTAATGTAAACCAAACATTGTTATGTAATCATGGAAAAAACGCTAACTAAAACCAAACGACACGCATGGGTTTGGATTTGTTTTCTACTGTGTATGGCATTGACAGTTAATGCCCAGCCTCATCAGAAACTCATTACCGTGTCATTCAAAGACAAAGCATTGGTTGAAATTTTAGATTTCATCTCATCACATGGCGATCGGCAAGTGAGCTATGAGGACGAAGTGAAAACCTTTGACGGCAAGTACACCGTAAGTTTTGAAGACGCTACAGCCGAAAAGGCCGTGCAAGCTCTTCTACAGAAAACACCTTTCACCTATAGCGTGCAGGGAAATGTGATTAAAGTCTTCAGGTTGCAAAACGATGCCGCCGACAGCCATCAGGTGCAAGGTACGGTATATGGCAGCAATGGCGAAACCATACCCATGGCCACCATACAGTTGAAAGGCAGCAAAAAGGGTACGGTGGCAGATGCAAACGGTGTTTTCTCGCTGATGACTCCAACAGAGTCGGGATATATCATCGTTTCAAGTTTGGGTTATGAAACACAGACAGTGCAGTTTGGTCCGGGCAAGAAAGAGTTGAAGATACGGTTGAAAGATTCCTCAAAGACATTGGGCGAGGTATCGGTTATTGCCTATGGTCAGCGTAATACCCGCGAAGTTTTGGGTGCCATATCATCTGTAAAATCGGACAAGTTGCAGAACATGGCAACACCAAGCATCGAAACATTGTTGCAAGGCCGCATGTCGGGAGTTGAAGTATCCAATCTTTCGGGTTCGCCCGGTGGCGGTGGTACGCAGGTCGTTATCCGTGGTTACAGTTCGCTCAACAATCTTGGCAGCAATTCAAGCTCGCCGCTTTTTATCATAGACGGCATACCGGTAGAGTCGTCTACAAGCGAACAGACCGGCGGTATCAACCCTCTTTCAAGTCTTGACCCCAGTACAATAGAGTCGGTCGATGTATTGAAAGACGCTGCTTCGGCTTCTCTTTATGGTTCGCGTGCCGGCAATGGTGTTATTTTGATCAAGACCAAACGCGGTAAATCGGGAAACAGAGATTTTTCAATCAATGTGTCGCAGTCCATTTCTTTTTTGCCGGCAACTCCTGTTCAGACCATCGGCAAGGGCGAACGCGAGCTTTTCATGATGCTGGCAAAGAACATGCGTGTTGCCAATTTCGACTATATGACCAACAAGGCTGTGCTTCCATCGGGGTATAACGAAACATGGGGATGGCCTGCCGACTATGGTGGAGCTTACGACTACTTGTGGCGTAACGGCAATGTGATGTCGGGAGAAGAGGCATTGCCTGCCATCGTAACCGACTCGCTTAACTCTTTCTACAACAACAGCACCAATTGGTGGAAGTATGCTTTCAGAGTGGGAAGTGTAACCAAGGCCGACTTGCAAGCATCGGGCGGAAACGATAACGTGAAATATATGGTGGGTGCCGGTGTCTATAACGAACGCGGTATCATGATTAACTCGCTCTTCCGTAGGGCAAGCTTCATCAGTAACCTCGACTTTAAGCTCACTCCCAAGGTTGATGCCTGGACACGCATCAACCTGTCGTACACCAACAAAAACGTGGGAACATCGGGTGCGGGAGCAAGACAGGGTATGACAATCGACCCCAAACTCACCCCATCGTCCTATCCAGGAAGAGGCTCTGAGGCTGAACGATTGGCCATGCAGCAGATAAAAGACATCAAAGAGAAGAACAGCAACTACAATATACGATTGAGTGCAGGTTTTAACTATAGTATCATAAAAAATCTGGTGCTGGCTTCTTCGGCCTCTGTCAACCATTATAGAACAGACAATAACACCTTTACTCCCACTTATCTGACCAGTAATAACCTTTCGCAGGTTATCGCTTCGAGCATTGGCGTTACATCGTTGCAAACAGAAAACATCCTCACCTATAGGCTCAACCTGAAAGATATACATAACGTAGAGGTGATGGCTGGTGTTACTTATAATTACGATAAGTTGAACACTTTGGGCGGACAGGCACAGGGTGGACCCACCAACAGCATTCATTATGTAAGCGACGGATGGCCCAATATGCGTCAAAACTCGGAAGGCACTTATGAGGCTTTGCAACGCTTCACTACCAATTTTGAAGAGCAAGCCATGCTGAGCTATTTGGGTCGTGTGGCTTATAACTACAAACGCAAATATCTCATGGAGGCATCAGTGCGTTCGGACGGTTCTTCCGTATTTGGAAAAGACGTCCGTTGGGCAACCTTCCCATCGGTAGGCCTTGGATGGGCGTTCAGCGAAGAGCCTTTTATGAAGAAGTATTGGTGGCTGAGCTTCGGTAAAGTGCGTGCATCATGGGGACAATCGGGACAAAAGTTCAAGGAGGCTTACCTTGCTTTGGGTACACTTGCAGAGAGCAATACCTTTATGGGCACATTGGGATTGATACCGAGCATGATGGCCAACAGCAGACTGACATGGGAAAAGAGCGACCAAATTGACTTGGGACTGGACTTGCAGATGCTCGACTATCGCCTCAAGATGAAGCTCGACTATTATTATAAGCGCTCATCGGCCTTGTTGCTACAGATTCCTTTGCCCGGTAACTTCTTCTTTATGAAGAGTGTATGGAACAACGCTTCCGTCATATCCAACGAAGGACTTGAATTTGAAATCAATTATGACCTGATACGCAAGAAAGACATGAGCTGGAACATAGGTATGAATATCTCAAGAAACTGGAACATGTTCCGCGAAGGATATAATGGAACCGACTTGCCGGGTAAAGTATTGGGAAGACCCATCTATGGTATTTATACCTATCATGACGAAGGAATTGTACAGAGCGAAGAACAGATTCCTTACTACTACAACCAGCGAGGACAACGCACACCCTTATCTTTTGGTGGAGAAAACTATCCTTTGCGAGTGGGCGGAAGAAATATTAAAGATCAAAATATGGATGGTAAGATTACAGTAGAAGACCTCTACTATGCAGGAAGTACCATACCATTGGCTTATGGAGGTATCACAACCGACTTTACTTGGAAAGGACTCTCGGTGTCAGTGTTGTTCAGTTACATGCTCAACAGAAAGATGATGAACATGGTAAAGAATGCTGCGTTCAGCTTCACTAAGAGTTATAATGTGGTGATGAATAATCTCAACGAATTCAACTACTGGAAACAACCCGGCGATAACACTGCATATCCCGCATTGGAGTTTGCAGAACCCAGTTATGTCGGTCAGTTTGACGGTGACATTGATTCAAACATAGAATCTGTCAGCTTCCTCCGACTGAAGCAATTCACCGTTTCTTATAATCTGCCCAAGGGTTTTTATACCAAGCTGGGAGTGAAAAACGTCAACGTTTACTTCTCCGGCGAAAACCTATTCCTATTAACCAACTATTCAGGATTAGACCCTGAAATTGTTAATCCCTATACCGGAAAAGACATAGGCGACATGTATCCCTTGGATAGAAAAATGACTATAGGTTTAAAAATCAAATTCTAAAAAGACATGAAGAAAACCATCATAAGCATGATTCTTGCAGCTTGTGCCTTGCAGTCATGCAATCTGGATCTCATTCCGGAGAACACAGTTACCTATACAAATGCCTTCACAACCGAGAACGAGTTGCGAACAATGACGGCATCCATACATTATTATACTAATATATATATAAAAGACAACCAAACACTGTTTGCCGCCGGGGCGAAAGCAGATACGACACAAGGCGACAACGATATAAGAAGATGGAACCCCAATGCGATAACATCCGCTGCCAACGACTGGAAGACACTGTACGACATCATATTCATGTCGAATATGCTGATAGACAATATCCATCGCACAGAGAATCTGCCTGCCGACAGATATAACTATCACTCCGGACAAGCACAGTTTGCCATGGGACTAAGTTATTTCCTGTTAGCCCAACGCTATGGAAGTGCCATCATTACAGAAAACTCTGAAACCATCAAGATGTATGGCAATTCTACACAGATTGAGGTATTGGATGCTGCCATCAAACATGCAGAAGAGGCATTCACCCTATTGCCGACGATAGAAAAGATGACCGATTTGGACGGACGCAGTACAACCAACAGGCAATATGCCTCAAAAGGTACATGTGCCGCCCTGCTTGCCCACATCTATGCCTGGAAAGGAAGTGTCATTCAGCTGTATGGATTGGAGGGAAATGCTAACGAATGTTATCAAAAGAGTATTGACTATACCAATCAACTCACCACAGGAAAAGCAGGCAACTATCAGCTCATGGAGTCGCCGGAGGCTCTATGTGAAGCATTCTCTTCTCCATCAACGGTCAATCCTGAAATTATTTTCTCCATGACATTCGACAAGGCACGAGACAAATACACCGTTTCTCCCAACATGCCCGGAGTGGCTTATACCGGTTGGCCTGTGGATAAGACAAAGACAATGGGTAATATTGTGAGCGAAACAAGCTATTTGCTCAAAAAGGAAACAACGGACCGGATGTACCCGGACGAAGATGACTTGCGTCGAAACGCCTTCTTCTACAAGTATGACGAAGAGCATGTGGTGGACGAAACGCCTTATGCCATCTTCCATAAGTTTAGAAACGGTGTCTATGATGAAAATTCAGGCTCTGAGTTTGGAATAGAGTATCGTACCTTAGACAGCGACTATAATTACTGGCGATTGGCAGACTTGATACTGTTGAGAGCTGAGTGCCTGGTTAAGTTGGGTAAGGATCAGGAGGCGATAGCGGACCTTAATAAGATTCGTGAGCGAGCTAACGCACAGCCATATCCTGCAGCACAAGATACAGAAGGACTGCAAAAGGCTATTTTTAGAGAAAGAGAAAGAGAGCTGATTGGTGAAACCGACGGCAGATACTTTGATGTTATCCGCAACAATTACATAAAGACAGAGCTTATCGGTAAGTTCCAAACACTCACCAAGGCCGATATTAAGAATGGAGCTTTATTCCTGCCAATACCGACAAGTGCCATACTTGACAGTGACGGACAGAAAATCAACACAAAAATAAGGCAACATGCTTACTGGATTCCATATATGTAGAACCTGATAAAAACATTCATAAAGATGAAAAAAGTTTTCAAATATACCTGCATGGCAGTATTAATGGCAATGACTGCATGCACCGATTATAATGTCATAGATACCGGCATTACAGACGAAAATACGCACGGCAATCGCACAATGATGGAATATTTCAAGACCGACCCTTATAACTGGGATTCGTTGAGAGTGATGATCAATCATGCAGAACTTGCCGATGTATTTGAAGGTAAGGGCGAGTATAAAGACAAAATCACGGTGTTGGGTATGACCAATCACAGCATTCGTCGCTATATGTTAAGCGAAGGATATGAGAAAATCACCGACATTCCTGCAGAAACATGTAAGGAACTTATCTTGGATGCCATCATCCCGGAGTATCTTTTGCTGGAGACATTCCCCGAAGGTCGCCCCTCTAAAGACGTGGAAAACATCATCGGAACAGGCGGAAAGATGTACACCATGCTTTCGGGCAAGCAACTTTGGATATATACCTTCCACGACTCATACAACGGAGTATTGGAAGCAGGACCTCTGCGAGTAAACATTGTGTCACCGGTTACTGAAAAAAAATCGGTTGTGGGTTCTCATAACATCAAAACCCGCACAGGTGTAGTTCATTCACTTTCATACGATTTCACTCCTAAAGACTTCTAATCATGATACAAGCTGTAAATAAATACACAAGCATAAGCAGATGCAAACTCTTTGTTGCTGCTCTTTTAACCATACTGACAATAAGTTCTTGCAACAAAATTCCTGTGGGATATCTCCAGACAGAGGATGCATCGTTTGCACCGGACACGATGTACGCATACCGAAATATCCAACCCGATGATATTCATTTGTTGGAAAAATCGCCTTGGACTTCACTCGTTATACAGGGAGTTGCAGGTACAGTACCCATCAATTATGAGTTTGCCGGAGTGCAAGCCAAGGAGGGAGGCGATGCTGCCGCTTTCGAGAAGGCTGTCAATGCAGGGCATGTGACAGTGCAGGGAGGTATCGTACGAGTATTCCAAAAGGCAGTGGAAAGTATTCCTAATGGCGTTTATACCCTTAGTTTAAGAGTTTATAACGAGGGCCACTCTGCCATCTTGAAAGATATTATAACAGTAGTGGTAGAGGAAGACCAGCCTATCGCCGCAGATGAGTCGGACTTCTGATTATCCTAAAAAACAATTAACGACTAAAAATAATGACGATGAAAAAGAATGTTTTATTATTGACGATAATGCTGATGCTGTGTCATGTACAGCTCAAGGCACAGGAAAAAGGTATTCAATTCTTTAAAGGCACATTCAACGAAGCGCTTGCTGAGGCTGCCAAACAAAAGAAACCATTGTTCGTAGACTTCTACGCCACTTGGTGTGGACCTTGCAAACGCATGGCAACCACAGTGTTTACAATCGATTCTGTGGGTCGATACTTCAACGATAAGTTTATCTCCTTGCAGCTGGATGCAGAGAAAGGAGAGAACGTGGAACTCGCCAAGAAATATAAGGTTGCGGCTTTCCCCACCTTGGCATTTATCAATAGCGACGGAAAGACATTGTCGATAAGCACCGGTGCATTAGGCGCTAACGAGCTACTCGAAGCTGCACGCATCGCCATAGGTGAGAGTGTGGGGTTTGAACAGCTCTACAGTCAGCATCGTAAAGAACCAAATAATCTTGAAGTGCAGCAACAACTGCTGATGCAAGCTCCTCGCTTCCTTGCCGCACAAGACGGCATGGATGCCGAAAAATGGGTGATGCGAGTGAAGAAACTATATAAGGGCTACATCAACGCAAAGATGGGACCGGCCATTATCAATCGAAGCGATTATGCCATCATCCAAACTTTGGGAGAAAACGATGAGAGCCAGGCCGCCATGGTAGATTTTATGAACAAGAACCTCACACAATGGAAAGAGGCTGTAGGTTCTCCTGTATGCTACTATATCATCGAATACAACGATGCTTTGGCTGAAAAGCTTGCCAAAGAAGGCAAGGAAGCCTATAAAGAAAATGTGGAAAAGATAAAGAGCGAGTATAAAGAAGCCTACGACGTGATTGGTTATGCCACCATTACTCCTTATGAGAAAGCCGCCATGTACTATGGAGCTCTTTACAATATCTACAAGAACAAGAATGTTGATGAATATATAAGACTGACAAAGAATCTGTTTGATAAGTTGGGTTCTGACGTTAAGCCCTTCGACTATGGCAAGGCTGCTCAAGACTTATATTATGCGGCGGGAAACAAACTTCGTCCTTCCGACCATCGTTTGGCCATAGAATGGACAGACAAGGCTCTTGCTGGAGAAACAGGAACGATGGATAGAATCAACTATATCAGCATGAAGGGAGATTCCTATCGTGAACTGAAAGAGTACGACAAAGCTGAAGAACAATATAAAATGGCTTATTTGGAGTCAACACAAATGGAAAAGATGGCATCCACACAAGCCATGATACAACAGGCATTGCAACGTAAGTTGGCTGCATTGGAGCTGCTTCGTAAATAGTGAAACCATGTTCATGTTGTATGAACGCAAAAAAGAAGAAGGATGAAAAAACAGATTGACAAAGGCGGATGGCAGCATACCATCATGAGAAAGACAGCGATATTGACCTGGCTATTGCTCATGGCTTGCCTTATCCCACTTCATGCGGCAGACAATTCCATACCCAATCTGCGTCATGGTGTACTGCCCAATGGGCTGAACTATTATATATACAAGAGTTCCGACTTTGCCGGAGAGGTGAATTACTATCTCTATCAGAATGTAGGAGCTGTGGTAGAAGATGACAATCAAAACGGACTTGCCCACTTCATGGAGCATCTTGCTTTTGAAGAAACACGGAATTTTCCCAATGGTGTGATGTCTTTCTTGCGAGAAAACAATCTTGTCTTCAACGCACAGACAGGAAGCAATGACACCAGATTTTATCTTTATAACATCCCTACAGCCGATAAGGCCTTGTGCGACTCGCTTTTGCTCGTCATGCACGATTGGTGCCATGGCATACGCATCACTCCGAAAGGTGTGGAAAAGCAACGCGGTATCATCTTGCAGGAAAAGCAACAGCGTAACACTTTCCATACAAGGCTGAGCAACGGCATTGCAGACGTGGTTTATAACCATTCTAAATATGCCAGACATAACACCATTGGAACGGACGATGTACTGAAAAGTATTGATGCAAAGGGTATGTCTAAGTTTTATGACACATGGTATCGCCCCGATTTGCAATGTGTGATGATTATTGGAGATGTGGAGCTTGATGCTTACGAAAAGAAGATAAAAGATGTTTTTGGTAAGCTTGTGATGCCCAAAAAGATTAAAGCAAGACCCAACATCGTCATCGAAAACCATCAACAACCTTTATTCCATCATTTCAAAGATAAGGAAAATACCAATTATTCTGTTGGTTTATACTATCGTCATCCGACCAGCCCCAAACCGGGGTTGGAAAGCACTAAGCACGAGTTATGCACTCGTATTTTCAACCAACTCATGAGCCGTACCATTGGAATGATACGCAATAGTGGCCGGGAAAATTTTATTGCTGCCACTGTGAGCTACTCTCCTCTCGTGCGAGGCTACGACCAATGTGCATGGGATGTGGTGCCATACGAAGGCAAAGCCGAAGAGGCTCTTTTGCAATTGCTGTCATTGCGTAATGGCATTCGTCATGATGGATTTGGCAAAGAAGAATTTGAGGCGGTGAAATGGCAGCTTTACAAGCAGACCAAGGCATTGCTTGAAGACGAACGCGTAGGAACACCCGACAATTGGTATGAGATTTTCAGACAGCATTATCTGTATGGTACACCCATCACTTCATTGCGTGAACAACTCGCTGAAACTGCCGAATGCTTGGTAGATATGGAGGTGGAAGACTTGAACGGATGGATCAAAGGATGGATGAATGACAACAACTTGGCAGTGGTATCCTACACCACAAATGCCCAACAAACAGTGTTCAACCAAGAAATGCTCAATGCTCTGTCTGCAAAAGCAGCAGCACAACCCACTATAGGCTTGTCGGTAGCCGTGAAACCCATCGATAAGCTTATCGACTATACATTAACACCGGGACGTGTGGTGTCTGTCAAGCCCATCCCACAGTTCGAAGCAAAAGAATGGAAGTTAAGCAATGGAGCTGTATTACGCTATAAGCATCTGCCCACTTCGGATGGTCAGTTCATGCTGGATGCCACCATCAAAGGAGGCAGATCCATCGTTGCCGACAAAGATTTGGCGTCGTTCAGTGCCATGCGTTCGCTCATCATGCAGTCGGGCGTACATCACTACGACCGCAACCGGTTGCATCATTGGCTGCAACATAAGCAACTTGATTTGTCAATATATCTCGACGATTACTTCAGTGGAATAAGAGCCACTGCCGTACCTGCTGATGCCGAGAATCTCTTTGCCTATATCAATCTGGTGCTTACACGTCAAAACTTCAGCGAAGATGTTTTCCGTAAGTTTGTGGAACGCAAAGTATATCTTTATAATAGTAGGAATAATGATGGCATGACAGCCGTGCAAGACTCTATCAATCGTCTTCTTTTCCCGCCATCGGCAAGCAATCCTACAGAAGATTTAAGTTTTTATCGCTCGATGAAACACGAAGATTTGCCACGCCTGTTTGCCCAACAGTTTGGCGATGCTTCGCAATATGTCTTCACACTTGTGGGTGATTTGTCAGAAGAACAGGCACGGCAACTGGCCGAAAAGTATCTTGCCAACCTCCCAACAGTGGAGAATAGTAAGCCAAGAGAAGCCAAAGAACTCGATTTCTCGTCAAAACAACAAGAAATCAAACGTGTGTTTACTGTAGAGCGGCAAGGCGAAGAGGCTGAGATAGAAATAGCTTATACTCACGACTTGCAGCTGTCTGTCAAGGAAGAAAAAGCTCTTGAGATATTCCGTACCATGCTCGAACAAAGATACTTCAGTGAGTTACGCGAGAAAGAAGCCGCTACTTATAGCATTGGTGTGGAGTTTGGTTATAAGGAAGTTCCTCAACCTAGAGCTTCCCTCAACATTCACTTCTCCACATCCAACGGCAAAGCCGAGGCTATGACAAAGAAAGTGTACGACATACTGACAGCGATGAGCAAGGGAGAGTTCAGCACGGATGAGTTTAAGAAGGTGCAAGTACCTATGGCTGCCGATGAGATGAGCAGACATGATACTGCCTCTGACGCAGAACTTACCCCTCAAATGTGGGCTACATTACTGGCCGTGTACACAGATAATGCACCATCGGAAAGCAAGGATGAAGCTGAGCATGAAAACGTTTCGGTTGCAGATATCACACCGGCCGACGTTAGCAACGTTGCCCGAAAATTCTTAGAAGATGCTCGCCACCGCCAATTCACAGTGTTGTCGCACCCCCTTGCCGAGCAGACATGGGAACGTTTAAATGAAGCCAAATGAGCAAAACCAAGTTTGCTTGGGTTATGCCATGGCGGAACGAGTTGATGAGCTTGCGAGTAAAACGCACTTTTTGAGGAACGAGAAAAGAACGTTTAAATGAAGCCAAATAAACAGAGTTCAAGTAAACTTGGCTTAAAGGCTCTCGCAAATGACGCAGATAACGCAGAAATTTTATGGTAGGAGCTTATTACCCAAACATCGCAGTCGCGATGCCAAGATAACGCAGAAGAAATTACCATTATAATAATGGAAGACTTGTTGTGGTAATTTGTATATGTCGTTGCTTACCTGTTCGTCCCTTAAAAACTATATTTCAGTGTGAAGTTTGTAAAATAAAGCTTCACGCTGAAATTTTTTATAAGCCACAAAAGAACTCTCATGGCTCTTTTGAAGTTATATGCCGCCACAGCCAATAAGACATTGACAGCATCTCCTTTCACACCTTTATAAAAGTTGCGAGATAATCTGTAATGTTCTTTAGTCGTCCCTTAAATACCCAAGGGGCAATTAACTTATTCATTGAAAAACTCAGCAACTTATCAAAAAGAATAAAGGCAAAACCGAATAATCGACCTTGCCCTATTTCTGTTCCATTTTCCAAAATGTTACCTTACAACCTCTAAACCTTAACTAACTTTATACCTAAAAACCTTATATCGATATGTAATCTATCTTGCAGTAACACCTAAATTGATTATACAACTACTCTTATATTTTTAATAACCCTCTAAAAACCTTGACTTTATATACTCTAATCTACCTTCATTAAACTATCCTTACTTACCAATCTTTTACTCTTAAAAGTTCTTGACCTATTCTATATCCATTAAAACTCTCTTTTCCTAACTCTCTAAAAGGACTTTCCTACTGAAGACGCTGCAAAGGTATGAAGAATATCAACAATGATCAAGGGAGATTTTCCTATATGTTGGTAGGGTTTTCCCTAAACCTCCTCCAATCCTTCCCAAGAAGGGAAAGGAAGAAACAAACCAAAACAAGCTGAACCATAACTTCCGCTATATCAAACTTTTCTCACAAGGAAGGGATAAAACATAAAGCAAACAATAACACATAAAAAGCCGGATAAAGACTAACAATAAATAATTGATAACCTTTATCCGGCTTTATCTTTAGCTATACTACTCTTATTTTCTTCCTCCTGGAACCCGCAGGTCGCTGTTGGCCTTTATGCAGTTAGGAAACTGAAAATGGCTGTAAAACAAAGCAATGGAGGCGAGGGAGCTTCTAACTCTCGTGTTGCTTGGTTCCCATGCGTGCTTCCACCACGTTCACCACATAATCGCCCAACTTTTCGCACTCGTTGATGATGTCCATATACATCGTTCCGATGGTATAGGTGTACTCATGATTGTTGACATCACTGAGGTTTTGATTCTTCAACTGGTTGCGATAGTTATTAATTTCGTTTTCTATACTAAACGAGCGATTAGCATCGAGGTTTTCTCTGCGACCGTTATACAACACGTTCATCTGTGTCAAAGCACTGTCGGTGAGTTCCATCATCTGGTTCAAACGATCGTATTGCTTCACGGTGAAATCTTCTTTCGAGTTGAAACGACGGTTGATGGTGCGTGCCAAGTTATAACAGCTGTCGCCAATGCTTTCGAGTTCGGTAATCTGACGCAACATTCCCCGTATCTTAGCCTTTGTTTCGTCGCTGAGATGAGCATCACTCACCTCGTCGAGATATTTGGCAATCTCTATCTCCATGCTGTCTGATATACCTTCATACTTCTCTATCCTTGAGAAGAGTTTTACGAATTTGGCTTCATCCTGTATCTCCAACAATTCGCGAACCATACCAAACATACGCTGAATACGTTCGGCAAAGCTCATAATCTCTTTCTGAGCTTCGAGTACAGAGAGTTCGGGAGTCTTCATAATGCCCGAATGTATGAAACGCAGACGGAACTCTTCGTCTTCTTCTTTCTTTCCGGGTTTGATGAGCCAGCATACCACTTTTTCAATCTGAGGTATAAACCAAATCAACACAAAGGTGTTGACTACATTGAAAGAGGTGTGGAAAGCGGCCAAAACCAAAGGCAGCTTGACGGTCATTTCAGAATTTGAAAGGGCTGCACCCTGTGGATCGTAGCCCACAAAGCGGCACACTGCGTTGACAAAAGGATAGAAAAGACACATCACCCAGATAACGCCAAAGACATTAAATACCAAGTGTGCCAAGGCGGTGCGGCGTGCTTGTGTGTTAGCTCCCAATGCTGCGAGGTTGGCAGTGGCTGTTGTTCCGATGTTCTCTCCCATCACAAGAGCAATACCTAAATATATAGGCAGCACACCGGTGGAACAAAGAAGGATGGTAATGGCCATCACAGCAGCCGACGACTGCACTACGCAAGTGATGACAGTACCGATGAGTAAGAAGATGATGATGGTAAAATAATTCTTCACATCGAACGAACTGAAGAAGCTAATCACATCGGGATTTTCTTGAAGATTAAGTTCTTTTCCGCCTGCACTCAACAATACGAGAGAGAAAAACAAGAATGCGATACCGAAAAGGAAGTCGCCTTTATAACGATGACGACGAGAATAGATGAGGATAATACCTACCAAAAAGGCAGGGAAAACAAAGTTGGTAAGGTCTACCGAATAACCTAACGACATAATCCATGCCGTGAGTGTGGTACCTATGTTGGCTCCCATGATGACCGAGATGGCTTGTGCCAGGGTTAACAAACCTGCGTTGACAAACGAAACTGTCATCACCGTGGTAGCTGAAGATGATTGTACGGCACAAGTAATGAATGTACCTGTAAGCATTCCGGTGAACCTATTGGTGGTCATAGCACCCAAAACGTGTCTCAACTGAGATCCTGCCATCTTCTGCAATGCCTCACTCATGATTTTCATACCATAGATGAGGAGAGCAAGCGAACCAACAATCTTAAAAAAAATGATTAAATAATCACTTGTCGTCATAATTTATTCTATTCTTAATGAGTATTATATTGCGACATCTGAAATATTTGGTATCTTTACATTCAAACAACTTTAAAAATAATGAAGTATGAAAGAAATGATACAAATACGTTGCAAAAATAATAATAAAACTCAAGAAGTAGCCATCGGAAGCTCACTTTATGAGGTTTTTCATGCATTCGATTTGCAAATGCCATACGGCCCAATCAATGCCAAAGTGAATAACAAGGTGCAAGGTTTGTCGTACAGAGTGTACAACAGTAAGAATGTGGAGTTTCTCAATATGTACCACTCGTCTGCCATCCGCACCTATACCCGCAGCTTGTTTCTTGTGTTATGCAAGGCTGTTCACGACCTTTATCGCAAGAGCGAGGTGGTCATTGATATTCCCGTATCTAACGGCTACTATGTAGATTTGAATATAGGAAAACCGGTGGGGGATAAGGATGTGGAAGCCATTCGCCATCGAATGCAAGAAATTATCGATGCAAAGATGCCTATCTTACGCCACGAAACCACCACCGAAGATGCCATCAAGATGTTTCAAGAAAAAGGAGATGAACAGAAGGTAAAGCTACTTCAAACCACAGGAACACTCTATACGATGTATTATCAGTTAGACGATTATGTGGATTATTACTATGGTTCAATGCTCACCAACACCGAAGAATTGTATCTTTTTGGATTGGAGAAGTATTTCGATGGCTTGTTACTCCGCATCCCTTCACAAAAAAATCCAGGGGAATTGGGCGAACTCATCAAGCAAGACAAGATGTTTGAGATTTTTAAAGAACACCATCGCTGGCATCGTATCCTGGGTATCAAGACCGTAGGCGACTTCAACAAAGCCGTGAAAGAGGGCTTTGCAACCGAGATGATCAATGTGTCGGAAGCCTTGCAAGAGAAGAAAATATCGAGAATGGCAGACGAAATAACTGAAAGAAAAGATGTGAAGGTGGTGCTGTTGGCCGGCCCTTCATCGTCGGGAAAAACCACAACATGCAAGCGTCTGGCCATCCAACTCCTGGCAAATGGCAAGCGTCCGGTGATGGTTTCGCTCGACGACTACTTCGTGGATCGTGAGAAAACACCCTTGGACGAGGCCGGAGACTACGACTATGAAAGTCTCTATGCTCTTAATATTCCGCTTATCAACGAGCAGTTTAATGCCCTTTTCCGCGGAGAAGAGGTGGTTTTGCCCAAGTACGACTTCCAAACGGGCAAGAATACACGCACCGGCAAGCGATTGAAGCTGGACGATAACAGTATTCTTATTGTGGAGGGAATACATGCTCTCAATCCCGAACTCACGGCACAGATTCCCGAAGAACAGAAATATCGCATCTATGCCTCGGCTCTTACCACTATTCTTCTGGACGACCATAACTATATTCCCACAACCGATAACCGACTCTTACGCCGCATTATACGCGATTATAAATATAGAGGTGTGTCGGCAGAGGAGACCATACGCCGCTGGCCGAGTGTGAGAGCAGGCGAAAACAAGTGGATTTTTCCCTATCAAGAAAATGCGGATGCCATGTTCAACACTGCCATGCTCTTCGAATTGGCTATTATTAAGACACAGGCAGAGCCAATATTGGAACTTGTTCCTGAAAACAGCGATGAATATTCGGAGGCTTATCGCTTACTGAAATTCTTGAAATACTTCTCTCCGCTACCCTTCAAACAACTGCCTCCCACCTCCCTTTTACGAGAGTTTTTAGGAGGAAGCTCGTTTAAGTATTAGACAAACTCTGCAATATTTATAGGCATATATGCCTTATAAGACTCATAAACCCCATAAAATAAAACCTTACAAAACAATTAAAGGCAGGAAAATTCCTGCCTTTAATTATTAAACAATCCCTCTTATTCTATCATCGAAGGCTGTGAGAGCAGCTTTGGCTCCTTCTCCCATCGCTATAATAATTTGCTTATAAGGCACATTGGTGCAGTCGCCTGCAGCATAAACACCTGGTATAGAGGTACGACAATGAGCATCTACCACAATTTCATGCTGGGGATTAAGGGGCAAGGCATCACGGAAAGCATCGGTGTTGGCAGCCAAACCAATCTGCACAAAGATACCATCGAGCGATATTTCGCGTTCTTGGTCGTTGGTGCGGTCTTTCACACGAATGGCGGTTACACCCTCGTTGTTGCCCACAATACCTGTGGTTTGCGACATCTTGCAAATTTCTACATTGGTAAGAGATGCAGCCTTGTCTTGCAATACTACGTCGGCACGCAAGCTATCACCAAACTCCAATACAGTAACTTTCTTGCAAATACCGGCCAAGTCGATAGCCGCCTCAATGCCCGAATTACCTCCTCCAATCACTGCCACTTCTTTTCCTTTATAGAAAGGACCGTCGCAGTGAGGACAGAAGTGAACACCATGGCCCATGTATTGGGCTTCGTTCTCTACATTAAGCTTTCTCCAGCTCGCCCCTGTAGCAATAATCACAACCGGAGCGATAAACACCTCGCCACCCTTGGCATGGATACGCTTTTCTTTTCCTTCCAATTCTGCCTTGTCTACCTTACGATTCTCAAACACATCGATGGGATATTCGTTGATATGTGTAAGCAAATCGCTAGCCAAATGAGCGCCTGTGGTCTTGGGAGTTGATATAAGATTTTCGATGCCTACAGTGTCTTTCACCTGTCCACCGATACGTCCTGCCACGATAGCCACTCTCAAACCCTTACGGGCAGAATAGATAGCAGCCGAAGCTCCGGCAGGTCCACCACCCACAACCACCACATCGTAATTTTTCTCAATGGGTTGTACGTTAGCATCTTCCTCACTTCCGAATCGGTCTTCGAGCTTTTGTAAAAGTTCGCCCAAGTCGCCTCTACCGATATGGAGCAATTCTCCGTTGGCATAAACAGTAGGCACTGCCTGTATATTCAACTTGCTCACTTCGTCCTGATACAAAGCTCCGTCTACCATTTCCACTTGAATACGTGGATTGGTCAAGGCCATGACATTGAGTGCTTGCACCACATCAGGACAGTTGGTACAGGTGAGCGAAATATAAGCCTGCAACCGGATATCGCCACTAAGTTGAGCTATTCGCTGACTGATAGCCGCATCGGGCAAGTTCTTTCCTTTGCCATCGGCATTAAGAACAGCCAAAAGCAAGGATGTAAACTCATGTCCGTTGGGTATACCACGGAAGGTGATGCCCGTTGCTTCATTGTTTTTCAACAAAGAGAAAGCCACTACCGAGGCATTATTCTCCTCTTCTTCTAACGAAAGATTGGGCGAAGTAGTAACAAAATCTCTTAAAAACTCTAACATTTCTGTAGCGTTGCCATGTGTATTATCTATCGTGGCACGCAGTGTAAAATGGTTTTCAATATTCTGAAACACCCCTTTTACTTGTTCTAATATATTGGAATCTAACATGTAGTTCTTGTTTTATAAAATGAAGTTCTATCGGTTAATCAGATTCGGCCTACAAATCCTACTGGTTCGACCTTTCTTATTAATGGGATAAGACCTCACAATTACTTATAATAAAAGCCTCTTCCCGCCTCCACCATTGTGGCAGATTGGGTAAGAGGCTTTATCTTTTCAACTTTCTCCTCCTTTAATTTCTCTCCTTTCTTTGGAAACAAAGATTATTCTTCGTTGTTACTACAGCGAGGAAATTAAAAATCTCTGTAAAACAAAACAATGGAGTGGGGGAGGATAGGTGTTTATCCTTAGATTTTTCCTACGAGGTCGATGCTGGGTCTCAATGTTTCAGCTCCTTGCTTCCACTTTGCAGGGCAAACTTCGCCAGGATTAGCAGCGATGAATTGAGCTGCCGCAATCTTGCGAACGAGTTCTTCTGCGTTACGACCAATACCGTTATCTTGAATTTCAGCAATCTTGATTTTACCTTCCGGATCAACCACGAAAGAACCACGATAAGACATACCTTCTTCTTCAATAAATACGCCGAAGCCTTTTGCCAAAACAGCCAATGGGTCTGCCAACATTGTGTAAGTTACTTTCTTGATGCTGTCTGATGTATCATACCATGCCTTGTGTACGAAGTGTGTGTCGCAGCTTACAGAGAATACCTCAACACCCATTTTCTTCAATTCTTCATGTTTTTCTGCCAAGTCAACCAACTCGGTAGGACAAACGAAGGTGAAGTCTGCAGGATAGAAGAAGAATACTGACCACTTACCTTTCAAGTCTTCGCTTGAAACAGTTTTAAACTCTCCATTTTGAAAAGCCTGTACTTTGAACTCAGGCATCTGTGCGTTGATAATTGTTTGCATAATTCTTTTTTAATTTTTACGAGTTGATAATTCTATGAGTTGATGAATTAATAGACTGACGATTTTTTAAGTTTATAAGACAATATCAATCAGCCAATTATACTTTTCATCTATTCATGAACAATCCCACTCGCATTGTTAATATTTAAAATTCTTATTTATTCTTTTTATTTCAATCTGCTTTCCACCACTTTCCAGTTAACAATATTCCAAAGGGCAGTAACGTGGTCGGCTCTTTTGTTTTGATAATCCAGATAATAAGCATGTTCCCATACGTCAAATCCCAACAAGGGATTAAGTCCGCTGCGTAAAGGATTGCCACCGTTAGCTTCCTTGGTAATCACTAACTTTCCTTTTTTGTTTTGCGACAACCATACCCATCCCGATCCGAAGAGAGAGGCAGAAGCCTTGGCAAACTCTTTTTTGAAATTATCGAAACTACCAAAGTCTTTCTCTATCAATTGAGCCATTCGTCCTGTTGGTGCAACATTCTTCCCGGGAGCTTGAAATTGTGAGAAATAGAGGTCGTGATTAAGAATCTGACCGGCATTGTTATAGACAGGACCCTTAGGTGCTGTTTTCACTATTTCTGCTATACTCTTATTCTCCAACTTAGTGCCTTTAACAAGACTTTTGAGTGTATTTACATAACCTTGCAGATGTTTGCCATAATGAAATTCTATGGTCTTTTCACTGATAACAGGTTCCAACGCATTCTTCTCATAAGGAAGAGTCGGCATCTGTATACTCATGATTAATAATAACTTAGCTATAAACATAATACTCAATCTTTATTGGTGCATTGCAAAGATAGCAACAATAATAAAGGTATCAAACAGATATTTTCTATCACCTGATAGACATTATCTATTAAGAGAATTATATTGAAAACCTACTTCTTCAGTCTCTTGGTCAAGAGTTGGAGAGCCCTGCCTATATGCCTTTCTACAATCTTAATAGAAATTCCCAATCGCTCGGCAATCTCTCTATTCTTCAAACCCTCCAATCTGCTAATCTCAAAAATCTCTTTGGAACGCTCGGGCAATTCGCCCAACACCTCGTCAATCTCTTGTTGCAATTCTTTATACAATAATTCGGTATCAGAATGATAAAAGAAATCGGTATTATAAAGTCGTTCCAAACTATC
The DNA here is from genome assembly GCA_022783515.1 of Prevotella sp. Taxonomy (GTDB): domain Bacteria; phylum Bacteroidota; class Bacteroidia; order Bacteroidales; family Bacteroidaceae; genus Prevotella. Next base: position 2,585 of record JALEWR010000066.1, on the reverse strand, counting down.
ATCACCATCAGCAAGAGATTGAAAATATTGGTTCCTGATAACTTGATGACGTAAATAATTTAAGCAGTTGTTTCTTACAATCTTAAAAAGCAATCCCTGAACAGAGGTAAAAACAATAGCATCACGCTTCTCCCAAAGTTGAACAAAACTATCCTGAACAATATCGTGGGCAGCAGATTCGTCCAAAACAAAGTGCAGAGCATACCGCTGCAAACGGTCGTAATAGGTAGAAAACAAATATTTATATGCTTCACCATCACCAGCCTGCAACGCCTTTAGCCAAGTGTTTGTTTCGGAATAAATCACTATTCAACGCTTTTATCTCTACCTAATTTTCCGTATTTATCTTGTAAATATTTACTATCAGTTGCAAATGTACGAAAAAGTTTAAAAAAGCAAAGCTGTAAAAGAAAACAAAACATTGATGTATTGCTTTTATGAGTGGACGAAACATAGATTCATTCCTACAATTCAAACTTAAAACTCACTTAATAGATTGTATCTATATTTAAATAGACTTAATCTATCAGAATACTAGTACATTAAATACTAACTTTGTTTTAGCAAAAGATTTAAATAGGATTATATGGATAATGAAGCTGAGAAGTTCAGTCATCTTTTTTAATTCATTATAATATTTGCTTGACAATTATATATTTAATCAATTATTCAAATAAAGAATTTTAGTTTTATGAAAGTACTTCAATTATTATTTCCTTCTAAGGAACAAAGCAATCAGACGGCTCTCCTTTTATTAGTTTCTCGCGTTATCTTTGCATTCTTGTTGGCTACTCATGGTTTTCAAAAACTTCAAGGTTTTGAAGCAATGGCCGGACAATTTCCTGACCCATTGGGCTTAGGAAGTGAAATATCACTTGCATTGGCAATCTTTGGCGAACTTGTATGTGCGATAGCAGTTATCTTTGGTTTACTTACACGCTTGGCACTCATTCCTATGGCATTCACCATGTTTATTGCCTTCTTCGTGGCACATGGCGGAAGCACAGCCAATGGCGGAGAGTTGGCATTGGTTTATCTTTTGATTTACGTTCTTCTCTTCTTCGCCGGTCCCGGTAAGTACTCTATCGACGGCGTCTTGGCTAAGAAATTTTAAAAATTCTCTCGCTCTTCCCAAGCAGGAGAGATATGGAGCATCATTATTGATAAAAAACAAGGTGAAAGTATTTGATGTGCTTTCATCTTGTTTTTTTTATTACACTTTATAATATCCTTTTTTAGCTATCTCTCTCTTGAAAATAGGAAAAGGTAAATTGCTATTATTAAAGCGAGGAAATTAATAATAGCTGTAAAGCAAAACAATGGGACGAAAGTCATTCCCATTATTATTCTATTATTTCTTTCTCTTTTTATAAAAAGAAATGATAATGTATGATACGCCGTTGATAAGTTGATAACTTTTTGTCTTTTTTCTTGGTTATTTTTTTATCCCCATCTTGTTATGACTTATCCACAAGTTTTAAATGCTAATAAGAGATGATTATCAAAGAGATAGAAGGTTGTCCACATTTTTAAAGGATAAGGGATAAAATGGATAAGTTGATAACTTTTCTTGTTGTAAAACTGTTGATAATGACGGTATATTCCCGGTATAAATTGGTGGATTTCCACATGTTTTTAGTTGGAGAAAAAGGGCGTGGATAAGTGCGAAGTTATTCTCGAGTTGTTAAGGGGTTATTAACAGGGTTATCCACATAGTTATCCACAGTTTTTTATTTCTTTGCTGAGCGAGATGGGAAAGTATATCTGTGTTTTTTCTTATTCGTTTCTTATAATAAGGAAGAGTAAGGTTGATATAATAAGGAGAGTAAGGTTGATAAATTATTGACTTGGTTATATCAATGATATATTCTTATACAAATCAGGCTCAATCTTATATAGATTGAGCCTGATTTATTTTATTATTCAGTTTAAAACACTTTATTTTCAGCCTATGCCATTTATTCATTCTATTCCTCTGCTATTACCTGCATCACTGTTTGTCCCACAGCTTTGAGGGTGTTTTTGTCGATGAAGTTGATGTTGTCGTTGAGAGTATGCCATGTGTGACCGAACGAACTTTGTTGACAATCGGGATAATAAGCAATGATGTCGATGGTAGGGATACCTGCTATTTGGTTGAGGGGCAGATGGTCGTCGGTTACCATACCACCGTCTTGGTCGGGAAAATAGCTTCCATATCCTGCTTTGCGAGCTGCTCGCCACACCTTTTTCACTATCTGTGGAGCAAATTGCATGGATATTCCTTCGCGATAGAATTTGGCACCCTGTCCGCCCACGATATCGAGTAGTATGCCGAATTGTGGTTGGAAGTTGGGCGGTAGGTTCTTGGCAAAGTGTTGAGAGCCTAAGGCCCATGTGTTTTCGCCATCGTTGCTGTCGCTCCACTGTGGCGTTCCCCAGTCTTCAGCATCAAAGAACACAAAGTCGACACCGATGTTGATGGTAGTGTCTTGTGCCAATAGGCGGGCAATTTCTATTATTACCGCTACTCCGCTTGCCCCATCGTTTGCCCCATCAATGGGCTTTTTCCAGTTGGTACTGTCGGCATCGTTGTCTGCCCAGGG
>JALEWR010000058.1 GCA_022783515.1 Prevotella sp. | reverse complement strand
CCCAAAGGCAAAGTGGTAGAAGGTAGTGTTGTCAACACTTCGATGCTGACCCAGCTTATGCCTCAAGATGTTTTGAATGCTGATACTGATGTGGCTCTGCCTGTGGCGAAAGCAAAAGACAGCACAACGGTTGAACAAGCTGTTGTGGCACCGACAGTAAAGGAAAAACAAGTTGAGGTAATAGAAGAAACTCAACCTTATTATACCATTGTTTTGGCAAGTCGTATCACGAAGGCCAATGCGATGAACTATGTAAGCGAGCTTCATGAGAAAGGCGTTAAGTCGGCTGAAATCTTAGTAAAAGGTAAGTCTGTCAAGGTGGTTGCAGGTAAGTATGCAACGATGGAAGAGGCATACCAAATGTTGAACTCACAGCAAAATCAGACTGTTTTTTCTGAAGCCTGGGTGTTGAAGGTTGCCGAATAGTCTTAGTCTATAAGGAAAACAGAAGATAATCGTTTTATTGATGTATATATTATGAAAAGAGTGAGATGCCCCAAATGTGATAATTATATTACATTTGATGAAACACGATATACTGAAGGTCAATCATTATATTTTAGTTGTCCCGATTGCGGTAAGCAATTTGGTATTCGTATAGGCGTTTCAAAACTTCATAGCAGACCGCAGGACGCTAATCCCGAAGAAGAATTAGAAGAGGGGCATTGCGGCTCTATCTTAGTGATAGAGAATGTATTCCACTATAAACAAGTATTGCCATTGCGTATGGGCGACAATATTATTGGTCGTTATATGAAGGGTAGCGGGGTACAATGTGCCATCGAAACCAATGATCCGAGTGTGGATTTAAATCATTGTGTCATCACTGTGTCAAGAGAAAAGAAGGGCGGATTGAAATATGTGTTGAGAGATGGCCCTAGTTATACAGGTACATTTGTTGATAATGAAATATTGGGCGACAGAGAACGCCGTGTCTTAGAAGACGGTTCGCTGTTTACCATCGGTGCTACCAGCGTGATTTTACGAACTCAGGGTGGTGAAACAGAGGAATAAACTTGTTCTGACAAGTAGCAAATGCCGGTCAGTACTTGTGATATTGTTAATCGTTAGATAGACAATGCTTTATAAAGGAAGCTCTTGATAGAGTTTCTTTTTTGTTCTAAATGGTTGATACAGATAGTGTTTTAGCCAATTGTAGACGGAGAGACAGCGAAGAAAATTGACGTACTGTGTAGTCTTGGTAAAAATGTCTACTGATAATAAAAGCTGTTTTGTTTATTTGTTCCCAAAAACTTGATGTACTATAGATTTTTTTCGTAACTTTGTCTACAATTGTAGCAATTTGCAATCTATATATAATAATATGTATATATTTTGGTGATTACCAACAAAAGAGGGTATATCATGAAAATTCCGTTGAAGTGGCTAAGGTTTTATCATCTCATCGTATTGCTTTCAAGTAAGGGGCTACGAATTGCAGATGTGACGAAAGAATTGCAAATGCGACATGATCTTAATTGGTGTAAACACGATTAATATAATCAACTATGCTCGTAACATATAAAAATGTAAATATTTATCAAGCCGATTCACTTGTTTTGGAGAATATTAATTTCCAAGTGAGTGAAGGCGAACTCATCTATTTAATAGGTAAGGTGGGCTCGGGCAAAAGCTCCTTGTTCAAGACTATCTATTGCGAATTGGATGTAGATAAAGATGATATGGAAGAAGTTGATGTGTTAGGTCGCAATCTTGCAACCATCAAACGCAAGGAAATACCTGCACTTCGTAAAGAAATGGGGATTATTTTCCAAGATTTCCAACTGCTTCATGACCGCAATGTCTATCAGAATCTCTATTTTGTCTTATTGTCGACAGGATGGAAAGACAAAAGCAAAATGAAGGAAAGAATTGGCGAAGTGTTGGAAGCGGTAGGCATGAAGGATAAAGATGCCTGTATGCCTTACGAACTTTCTGGGGGCGAACAGCAGCGTATTGCTATTGCCAGAGCTATTCTTAATCATCCCAAAATGATTATTGCTGATGAGCCAACGGGTAATCTTGACCCTGAAACAGCTGAGCAGATTGTGGCTTTACTCAAAAATATTACCCAAACAGGAACAGCAGTTGTGATGGCGACTCATAATATATCGCTCATCCAGCAGTTTCCTGGTATAGTGTATCGCTGTGTAGATAAGCAAGTAACTGAAGTGACTCGAGAGTTCAATCAGGAGCAGCTCAGCGAGGAAGATTAATTACATAGATAATCGAATTATTGACTAATAAGTTATTGGAATATGAAAGTTATGAAATTTGGAGGAACCTCTGTGGGTTCCGCAGAACGTATCAAGAATGTAGCTTCTTTGATTACCAAATCGGGGGAACCTACTTTTGTCGTTTTGTCTGCTATGTCAGGAACAACTAACTCACTCGTTGAAATTTCTGACTACTTGTATAAAAAGAATCCGGAAGGTGCAAATGAAATAATCAATACACTTGAACGTAAATATATGACACATGTTGATGAACTCTATTCAACAGAAGAGTGTCGTAAAAAAACTCGTGAATTCCTGACTGAAGAGTTTGATTACTTGCGAACTTTCACCAAAGATTTGTTTACAAGTTTTGAAGAGAAGACTATTGTTGCACAAGGAGAGGTAATCAGTACGAATATGGCCGTGAATTATCTTCAAGAACTTGGAGTTAAAGCTGTGCTGATTAATGCCTTAGACTTTATGCGTACCGATAAGAATTCTGAGCCGGATATGGCATATATCAAAGAGAGATTGAATGTTCTTTTGGCTGAGAATGAAGGACAACAAATTTATATTACGCAAGGATTTATCTGTAAGAATGCTTATGGAGAAATAGATAATCTGCAACGTGGTGGTTCTGATTATACAGCATCTTTGATTGGTGCAGCCATCAATTCGGAAGAAGTTCAGATATGGACGGATATTGACGGAATGCATAATAACGACCCCCGTATCGTTGAGAACACTGAAGCGGTGCGTCAGTTGAACTTTGAAGAAGCTGCCGAATTAGCATATTTTGGGGCAAAGATTTTGCATCCCACTTGCGTACAGCCTGCAAAATATGCAGGTATTCCTGTTCGTTTGAAGAATACTTTGGAGCCTGATGCTGAAGGAACAATCATTAATAATGTTCTTATTCGTGGCAAAATAAAAGCCATTGCAGCAAAAGATAACATCACGGCTATCAAGATTAAATCGAGCAGAATGCTCTTGGCTACTGGCTTTTTGCGTAAAGTTTTCGAGATTTTTGAAAGCTATCAGACCCCCATTGACATGATTGCAACTTCAGAAGTGGGAGTTTCTATGAGCATCGACAATCATTCTCATTTGAATGAAATTGTGGATGAACTGAAGAAATACGGCACGGTTACAGTAGATGAAGGCATGTGTATCATTTGTGTTGTGGGCGATTTAGATTGGAGTAATGTTGGCTTTGAAGCATGGGCATTAGATGCTTTGAAGAGCATCCCCGTGAGAATGATTTCCTATGGTGGCTCAAACTATAACATCTCATTCTTAATTCGCGAAGCTGATAAGAAGCAAGCATTACAGAGTTTAAGTAATGCTATATTTAAATAATTGATTGATGCAACAGCAATTTTGCTGTTGCATCAATCTTTAAAACTTGACAGCCATGTTTCCTATATCCCGATTTAATGAGATTGAAACTCCTTTTTATTACTACGATTTAAATATATTGAATCATACACTCACTTCTTTAAAAGAGTCTGTGGATAAGTATGACAACTTTTCTGTGCATTATGCCCTGAAAGCTAATACCAATTCTACAATATTAAAGACCATCCGTCAAGCCGGTTTGGGTGCCGACTGCGTGAGTGGAGGAGAGATTCAAGCTGCTTTAGAGGCAGGTTTTTCTAGTTCATCGATTGTCTATGCTGGTGTTGGAAAGAGCGATAAAGAAATTATTTTAGGCTTGGAGAACGACATCTTTGCTTTTAATGTAGAGAGCATTGAAGAGCTGCAAGTAATTGAAAGCATTGCTCAAACCCATCAAAAAGTGGCTCCTATTTGTTTGAGAGTTAACCCCAATGTTGATGCACACACCCATGCCAATATCACCACAGGTTTGTCTGAGAATAAGTTTGGTATTCCTTTGGAATTGCTTGAAGAAGCGATTGAACTCACAGTTCAATCTTCTCACTTAAAGTTTCTTGGTCTGCATTTTCATATTGGTTCACAAGTTACTGATGTAGAGGTGTTTAAACCCCTCTGCTTGAAGATTAATCAATTGCAAGAACAACTTAAGAATAAAGGTATAACCATTCAACATATCAATGTAGGAGGAGGTTTAGGAGTGGATTATAACCATCCTGAAGAAGCTCTTGTTCCCGACTTTGATAGTTATTTTAAGGTGTATGCTGACAATCTTATCTTATCAGAAGGTCAGAAAGTACATTTTGAATTAGGTCGTTCTATTGTGGCACAATCGGGATCTTTAATTGCAAGAGTGCTGTATATCAAGAAAGGTTTGAATAAGCAGTTTATGATTTTGGATGCTGGCATGACCGACTTGATTCGTCCGGCGCTTTACGATGCCACTCACGCCATAGAGAATTTAACGGCTTCAACTCGTCCCATTGGGGAGAAAACAGCCTACGATGTGGTAGGACCGGTGTGCGAATCGAGTGATGTCTTTGCAGAAAATACGGAGTTACCCGAAAGTTTTCGAGGCGATCTCATTGCTCTTCGGTCAGCAGGAGCGTATGGAGAGGTGATGGCATCTCAATACAATTGCCGTGCCTTACCCAAAAGTTTTTATAGTGATATCAAATAGTTTATGTTTCTTCAGTTTTTTATTGAGCATTCGATAGTTATAGGCTTGGTGATGTGCATACTTGTGCTTATGCTCTTGTGTATGCTCCTTTCTCCTTTTTTTGCGGCTCGAAAGATGGCCCGTCTACAGGGGATTACTCATGAAACCTTAAGCGATGAGCAACTGCCGGAGGTCTCTATCGTTTTATTGGCATCAGATAGGGAAGATGATTTTGAAAGTAAAGTCGACTTGTTGTTGCAACAGTCGTATCCCGCTTCTTATCGTTTGATTATCGTAGCTGATACTGGTGATATGCTGGTAGAAGAAATTCGCGATAAGAATGCAGGCAATCCTCGCATTTACTGCACATTTTTGCCCACCTCTTCGCGTTATATGAATCGTAAAAAACTGGCTATTTCGATAGGCGTAAAGGCAGTAACAACCGACTGGCTGATTTTCTTGGACGCTCATTGTACACCCACTTCTACGAATTGGTTGGCATCTATGGCTCAACATTTCACTCCCAATAACCACCTCGTTATGGGCTATTCTCACTACGATGATGAGATGCAGAGTTACCGACACTTCTATCATCTCTTGCAAAGTGCCATGGTTTATCGCGATTTCAAGAAGAATAAGGCTTATCGCAATTATGGAATGAATTTTGCAACGACCAAGCGTTTTATTGAAACCGATGCCGGACTTCGTAATCATCTACACCTATTGTGTGGTGAGTATGATATGATTGTTAATAATGCTCATGGTGAGCAGTGTGCAATGGAATTGTCGGAAGAGGCGTGGATAGAATTGGATAATCCGAGCGATGAACAATGGGAGCGAATGAAGATGAATGATTGGGAAACCCGACGTTGGCTCAATCATGGTATGATACGCCGTTGGTTGTTTAATCTTTATCAAGCCACATTGCATCTGTCTTACCTTTCTTTGATAAGCGGAGTTGTTTATGCGGCACTTGTACAACATTATCCTTGCCTCATAGCTTGTGTCGCACTCTTACTGCTTTTCATCCTTTTCCGAACCCTTTCCATGCGTGGCATCGTTAAGGCTTTAAGTCCTCACCTCCCCATTTATGCATTGGCGTTCTACGAATGGCGTATATTATGGACACGGATGTTTTCCTATCTTCGTTATAAGCGAGCAGGTAAGTACGAGTTTACATGCCATAAGGCATAACATCTTGACTTCTTTTATAAAGCTATAAAGGGTTAAACCACTTGTTTTCAGTGGAATAACCCTTTTTATATGATGAAAAGCACAACTGTTTTTTGTTTATATTATCCTATCATATATATCCTCATAGCTCTTAAAAGGAAACGAGTTGCGAGGCTATATTTTTATTATTGATAGGCAATTTAGACTATAATTGTGTTTTGAAACATATCTATTATCAAATTTATTAAGTATCTTTGTGTCCTAACAATCTTCATTTACAATGGAATTAAAAGCACGTTTATCAGTCATGAACTTCCTCGAATTTGCTGTTTGGGGAGCTTATTTAACCTCTATGGGTACCTACCTTGTCAATATAGGTATGGCGAGTCAAATTGGTATTTTTTATGCCATGCAAGGAATTGTTTCTATTTTTATGCCCGCCATTATGGGTATTGTTGCCGACAGATGGATTCCTGCACAGCGATTATTAGGTTTATGTCATTTGGCGGCAGCCATCTTTATGCTGATGATGGCATACGAGGGGCATTATTTTGAGGTAAATGGTGCGGGCGATGCGTCGCTTTTGTTATTGCCATACAGCTTGAGTGTAGCTTTCTTTATGCCCACTTTGGCTTTGAGTAATTCAGTAGCTTATTCTATTTTAACTCAATCGGGTTTGGACACCGTGAAGGCTTTCCCACCCATCCGCGTGTTCGGAACAATCGGTTTTATATGTACGATGTGGGTCGTCGACTTGTTAGGCTTCCAATCTAATCATTATCAGTTTGTTGCATCGGCAGCATGTAGTTTGTTATTGTTCTTTTATACCTTTAGCTTACCCCATTGTCCGACAGCTTCCAACAATGAAAGAAAAGGTTTTGTCGAAGCATTTGGCTTGCGTGCCTTTGCTTTGTTTAAAGAAAAGAAGATGGCTATTTTCTTTATTTTCTCAATGTTGCTGGGTGTAAGTCTGCAAATAACCAATGGCTTTGCCAATCCTTTTATCACCAGTTTTAAAGCCATTCCCGAGTATGCGGATACTTTCGGTGTGAATCATGCCAATATCCTCATCTCATTGTCTCAAATCAGCGAAACCTGCTGTATTTTGCTCATACCTTTCTTTATGAAGCGATTTGGCATTAAGAATGTGATGATTATTGCCATGTTTGCATGGGTATTGCGTTTCGGACTCTTTGGATTGGGCAACCCCGGTAGTGGCGTATGGATGTTCGTTCTTTCGATGCTTGTCTATGGAGTGGCATTCGACTTCTTTAATATATCGGGTTCTTTGTTTGTAGACAACAGCACATCTCCCGACCTGCGTTCAAGTGCCCAAGGCTTGTTTATGTTGATGACCAATGGTATCGGTGCCACCTTGGGTACTTTGGGTGCCCAAGCTGTGGTTAATCATTATACTGTTAATGGTATTACCGATTGGCAAACATGTTGGTATATCTTTGCTGCCTACGCACTGGTTGTGGGCCTCTCGTTTGCCTTGATATTCCGACCAAAGAAAGAAATTAAAACAGCATAAAGACGAAAGTTACTAATGGATACTAAGATTAGGTTGCTCTTTAAAAACATATCCGAAATTGTAGGGAATAAAGACGTAGGCTTGCTGGTGCTTGTTAACGAGACCGAAACACGCCAACTCACCATTCCTTGCAACAAATATATTATGCAGGAGTTTGAAAGACGAGTAACCCGAAAAGAAGACACCAGGCATACAGCTTTGGAAGTGTTGTTGCAAATCATCAGCGGAGAAGTCCCTGCAGGTCATGAAATCATTATAGAAGGAATCAAAGATGGTGAGTACCAGGCTTTGCTATATAATGTGGAGACCTTACAACCCATTCCCGTCCATGCAGCCGATGCCGTGTTGTTATCGCTGATGGGCAACCTGCCACTGTATATCTCTACCTCGCTTTTCGACAAACAGAGTGTAAAATATGATGTCGCAGCTTTCGGGGTATCTTTGCCTGTGAATGCCATTAGTCAAGAAATGCTGGAAGAGGCATTGGCCAAAGCCGTGAGAGAAGAAAATTATGAATTGGCTTCGCATCTGCGTGATGAGTTGGAACGTCGTAAACATGGATAAACAATGAAAGAACAACGCTTTTTTTATGTGCCACAAGCTGCCTGTACTCACGAACTGCCTTCTGATGAAGCTGTGCATGCGGTGAGGGTTTTGAGACTATCGGCAGGCGACGATATCTACTTGATGGATGGTGAAGGATGTTTTTATCAGGCTGTCATCACGCTAGCAACAAAAAGCAAATGTTTGTACGACATTCAACAAACGATGCCACAAACCAAGACGTGGAGTGGGGCAATCCATTTGGCTATCGCTCCCACTAAGTTGAACGAACGCACAGAGTGGATGTTGGAAAAAGCCACTGAAGTGGGCTTTGACGAAGTGAGTTTCTTGAATTGCGACTTCTCGGAACGACATGCCATCAAGACCGAGCGATTTGAACGCATCGTTGCTGCTGCCATGAAGCAGAGTCGCAAAGGGTGGAAGCCTCGAGTAAACGATATGGTTGCTTTTAAAAAGTGGGTGGAAACGCCTCGAGAGGGATTGAAGTTCATTGCCCATTGCTATGACGATGTGGAGAAAAAAGACCTCTTTTCGTTGTTGACAGAAACTGATAAATCGGAAGACGTAACCGTCATGATTGGTCCTGAAGGCGACTTTTCGCGTGAAGAAGTGGCATTGGCAGAAACCCATGGCTTTGTGTCTGTCACTTTGGGAGAGAGTAGGCTGCGAACCGAAACTGCAGGTCTGTCGGCAGTGATGATGGCCCAACTCACCAAGAGAAGATAATAATAGGCGTGGCGTGATAGCTGTCTGATGCCTGACAATAT
>JALEWR010000035.1 GCA_022783515.1 Prevotella sp. | reverse complement strand
GAGGGTGATACCGTGGTGGTGCTTGAAGCTATGAAAATGGCTAACAACATCGAAGCGGAAAAAGCAGGTACTGTTACGGCTGTATGCGTAAAACAAGGCGAAAGCGTATTGGAAGACACCCCATTGGTGGTGATTGAATAATCGACCACAGATAGGTAGCCACAATTAATAATATAGGACAATCGACCAAGGTTATACACGCAGGGTTAACCATTATCGATTGTCCTGTTTGTCGTTAATGACTTTACTTTAGTGCCAGTTCCGCATAAGCCGAAATGGTAGTTGACAAATTAACGAGTTTAGAAGTTAACAAGAAGATTAGCTTTTCTTACCACCTCTATCATGGCAAGCTATTTTGAGAAAAAGATAATAAAACACTGTAATCGATATTATAGCCATAATACAAACTATCTCTTATATTCCCTTTACTAACACCATATTGTTGATAATATACCTTAAATTTATTACAAATTGCACATTCAACAACGCATAGAAGACGAAAAGGACGTTGCTATGACTTTTTTTTTGTAACTTTGCAGTTATTATATGAAGTTACAAACTTCTCACAAAAAGATTCAATCAAGTATGTCAAAGAAAATTTTGTTCATCAATCAAGAAATTCTCCCTTATGTTCCAGAGTCAGAAATGGCAACTATGGGAGCTGACTTACCTCAAAAAGTGCAAGAAGAAGGTTTTGAAATCCGCACATTTATGCCTAAGTGGGGCAACATTAACGAACGTCGCGGACAACTTCACGAAGTAATCAGACTTTCAGGGATGAACCTCGTCATTGACGAAACCGATCACCCATTGATTATTAAAGTTGCTTCTATACCCACAACCCGTATTCAAGTATATTTCATTGATAATGATGACTATTTTATGAAACGACAGATGGCAACTGATGAAGACGGTAATGAATATCAAGATAATGGGCAACGTGCCATCTTCTTTGCTCGTGGCGTACTTGAAACTGTTAAGAAACTGAGATGGACTCCCGATATTATCCACTGTCAAGGTTGGATGGCCTCGGTTGTACCTCTATTCATCAAAAAGGCATATAATGACGAACCAACCTTTGCTAATACAAAAGTGGTAACATCATTGTTCAATGACAAACTGAACAATAGCATGGGTGTTAACTTCAAGCAATGGCTATCCTTTAAGGATATTACTCCCGAACTGTTCCCCAATTACCCTGACGAGTTTTCGTTTAGCGATCTTCAAAAATTGGCAATCGACTACAGCGACGGCGTAGTAGAAGCCGGAGATAGTATTGATTCGACCTATATCCAACACGCTCAAGGACAAAACATTCCTGTCGTGGGTTATCAAGGAAAAGACTATATCAAAGCCTATAAGCAACTTTACAAGCAAGTTTGCCCAGACAAAGAATAAAGGTGGGACGACATAGTCCACCCCACAGCAACATAAGTTCTGCAAACCAATAAAGCCAGAACATATTTTATCCACATTATTTCTATAAAGAAATGAAAGTAAAATTGTTAACAATGATGGCTGTAGCCGGCAGCCTACTTGCAGGTTGCGACGAAACAACCGATATGATTGGCAACACATTGGCCAATAGCAACAAAATTGTTATTACCACTGACACATTTAATGTTACCAGCCGATCGGTACAAGTAGAGTCGGTTTTGGCACGCAACTCCACCTCTTATATAGGAAAGGTCGTAGATGAAGAAACAGGAGCATACGTTACTAGCAATAGTATGCTGCAATTTCGCATAGCCGAGAACTATCAGTTTCCGGCACTCGATCGCCTTGTTAGTCGCAATGCCAAGAATGAAGTGATTGTAGACTCATGTAAATTGGTATTATACTACGAAGATTATTTCGGCAATCCCTTGCAAACCATGAAGCTATCGGTCAACGAGATGGATAAACCCATGATGGAAAATCAGTTATATCAGAGCAATTTCGACCCCGAAGCTGCCGGATATATACGCCAAAATGGATTGAAGGTAGAAAAGACCTATACGCTGACAGACTTAACCGTAAGCGATTCTATCAGAAATATCGCAGGTTATCGCAAGAATATCACAATCGCCCTCAACGACAGTTACACTGACAAAAAGGGTGTGGTATATGAAAACTATGGCACATATATTCTTAGAAAATATTACGAAAATCCCGGTTATTTCAAGAATGCAATTAACTTAATCACCAACGTTATGCCTGGTTTTTATATCAAGCATGTAAGCGGATTGGGTTCAATGGCATATGTTAAGACACCCGAATTGATACTTTATTTCAGATATCAATCAACCGACGCGAACAACCAGACACAAACAAACAAAGGTGTCACAATCTTTTCTGCAACAGAAGAGGTGTTACAAACCACACACATCAACAACGATAGTGAGGCTATTGCACGCTTAGTGGCTGATCCAGCATGTACCTACGTTAAAACTCCTGCCGGCATATTCACCGAACTGACATTGCCTGTAGACGAAATGCTAAAGGGTCACGACAAGGATACGCTCAACACAGCAAAGCTAACAATCAACCGATTGAATAACAACACAACAAGCAAAGACGCTTTTGCTCCTGCCTCTTATCTGATGATTATTCCCAAAGATAGTGTAGCTTCGTTCTTCGATAGAAATAAAATTGTAGACAATAAGCTATCGTATGTGGCAGCACACATCAATAATGCTTATACCTTTAGTAATATTGCGGGTATTATTAATGCAATGAATAAAGCAGGAAAGGTGTCGCCCAACTGGAATAAAGCAATTTTAATACCAGTCTCTATCACAACCGACTCTAAAGGTACCATCACGAGAGTGGTACACGATATGTCGCTTACCAGCACCAAGCTTATGGGCGGTACAGCCAATCAGCAAGGAGCAATCAAGATTAATGCTATCTATAGTAAATTTCAATAAAGAATATGGCAGATAATTTTCTTGAACGAAAGCGTGAAGAATACGAAAGGAAAAAGCAGCAACAAGCTAAATCCGTGCTAAGATTTCCTATCTATAAGCGAGAGAAATAAAAACTATGGCAAGCCAATAGAATGAAGGGGATGGACCTAATCGGTACATCCCCTTTCTTAATAATTTAGATACCACCGCTGATAACCACTCGCCCACCATCACCTTACAATCCTCATCTGGGCAACCATTGTACAGAAGCACACAATCAACTTTGTAGATTCCAATAGTAAGTGCAAATTTAAATCTTTTGTATTGTCGGGACTTTCAGTTTTTTGCCGACAACGTTCCCTGAGGTTTTTCATAGCCATATTTTAATAAAAATAACTATTTGCACTTCTTAGGGGGACTTGTACTTTGCATAAAATAGAAGGCAAAACAAGTTGGCTTGAATATATTCCGTCTTTTGCGGACAGCAATAACTTGTAATAAACAGATGAGCGTGCGACGAAACACAATCTGGCATACTGCTCAAGACATGAGAATAGAAAAACAGATGCGGATAATCCCCAAAAACAACGACAAACAAATATAAAAGGTCACAATTACTGATGGGACGGATTGGGAAAATATTAAAGGCTCTGAAGCAACAACTTCAGAGCCTTTAACATTGATAAATCCTTAATATTTTAGAAGAACAAATATCTGTTATCTACAACTTTTGCCTTCATATATAATTCGTTCATAAAGTTGCCGGCAAACTGCATTGCACGTTGACGCAACTTTGTTTCTTGTGCTTTAGCATCAAACTTAGCACTTCTGTTTGCTTTACTGTCCACCTGGAATACATAAACGCCGGCATTACCCTTTACAGGAGTGTTGCTGAATGCACCCTTCTTAACAGCCGCTACAGCTCCACTCAAAGCGGGTTCGCTAGCACCTGTAGAAGTCACGAAAACAGGAGATGCGAAAGTTACTTGGTTAACCGGACTAACCACAGCACCCTTTGCCTTAGCAGCAGCAAGTGTCTTAACGCCTGAGAGTTTTTCTATCAACTGAGCAGCCTTCTTATCTTTCAACACTTCAGCCTTAACCATTTCTTTCACCTGTGCATCGTTCAAATCTCTGAAACCAGCCTCATGTACCTTATCCAAAACAACAAGCAAGAGATGATTATTATTACCACATTCGTACAAAGGTGAAACATCACCTGCCTTGGCATCAAAAATCCACTTCAAGGCATCACGAGTGCTAGCAATACCTGCTACATTATGTTGTGCAGTAGTTACATCAGGAGCTTCCAATAATCTGTAACCGCTCTTCGCTGCATTCTTAACAATATCCTCTGCTGTAGCATTGGCACTAACAAACGAGCTAAACTTATTATATGCTGTACGATAAGTTTCTTTTGAGAAATCAATAGTTTTCTTAATTACCGCAGCATTATACTTGGTAATCATTCCCTTACGGTCAAGCACCTGAACAATAATGTTGCCTTGTGCTATAGCCAAATTCTTGGTTTCGTTCACACCCATGGTATTAAGACTCAAGATATACTCTTTAGTATCCTTGTCCATGCTAGGTGCATATTGATACTGTTGAGTTGTCATCCAAGAGCTTTCGCCTGTTTGTCCATATTTCTTTGCCAAAGCAGCGAAATCAGCACCACCGGCCAAAGCAGCTACAATAGAATCAGCAGTTTTACGACTTGCCTCTGCTGTAGCACCCATCACCTGGATTTGACGGAACTGAACAGAGTCAGGAAGTTGAGTCTTAGACAACAATTTCACAACATTGAGTGTATTATCCTGTGCATTGGTTATAACAGAAGAAGTAGTTCCTACTGCCATAGAATCCAAACGATTGGCAATATCCATTGGGAATGCACTCTTAGCAACAGGAAGTCCGAGATAGCTAACCAAAGATGTACTGCGACGCACCACTTCTGCGGGATCAGCAGCTGAAGCAAGTTCTTGTGCATAAGTGTTGAATTGCTTTTGGATAGCAGCCTTATCTGTTGCCGAAGCTTCAACCAAAACATCAATATACTTCACATCACGGCTCTCAACAAATTGTTTGAAGCGAAATTTCAATTCGTTATACTTAGCTTTCAAATCAGCATCAGTAACTTCAACTTTGTTATCAGCTATGCTTGAGTAAGGGAAAGCCGCCAGCTGAATATTACTTTCTACGTTCTCTTCCTCAAAGGCCATCTTAGCTTCGATAGGATTTGAAAGGAAGCAATGAGCCAACAAACCTTGATATTTTTGTGCCAATAGTTGCTGACGCAAAGTTTTCTCAATAAAGTTCCAATACATATACAAGCGTGATTGTTGCTCAGCTAATTGAGGATTAGTACCTTTAGCAGCTTTATAATCTGCCAAGAACTTCTTCAATAAACTAACATCAAAGCGACCTGTTTGTTGGTTAACGAAAGGAGTCTGCATCAACATAGGATTAGTTCCTTGTGTCAATACGTTCTGCATTTCCTGATCAGTTACCGTTAAACCTAACTCTGCTGCTTCTTTTTCAACCAACTTGGTTTGTACATAAGTATTCCAAACCATGTCTTTTACTTGAGTGAGCTGTTGCTCTGTCAAGTTCTCTTGACCTTGCTGAATCTTTAAGACTTCAGAATACTCATCCATGAGTTTCTGAAAATCTTGAATACCCATTTTTTCGCCAAACACTTCGCCAACTTGTTGACTTTGGTTGGCACGCCAACCCTCGGTTGAATTAAACACATCGCCTGCGATGAATGCCAATAGTGCAAATCCTACCACTCCGATAAGAATTGCCCCACGGCTTCTGATTTTTCCTAATGCTGCCATTATTTAAAGTTTTAATTATTATTTTTCTGTTTAATCATTCTGCTGCAGAGCATCTATGCTGTTTATCAGACATACGTTCCACAAAGAGTTTTTCGTCTCTAAAAGGCACACAAAAATACTAAAAATCCATGAAATGCTTAAATCTTTCTGTAAAAACTTTCTATTTAGACGCTTTTAAACCCACGAGTTCTATTTTTGTCGTCGTTGTTTTCATGATTTTAAAGGTATAATTGCCGATTTTTATTTGCTCGTTTACCTTGGGAAAACTCTGATGAGCATGCAGTATAAGTCCACCGATAGTCATATATCTGTCGTTTTCCGGCAAATCCAAATCAAAGAGTTCGTTCACCCTATCCACCTCTAAACGAGCAGATAAGACAAATTCTCCGGATGCCAATTGCTTAGCAACATACTTCTGACTATCGTGTTCATCCTCGATTTCTCCAAAGATTTCTTCTACAATATCTTCCAATGCGATAATTCCACTGGTACCACCATACTCGTCAACAACCACTCCCAAACTCTTCTTTTGTGCCATAAGCATCGACATAAACTTCTGAGCAGCCATCGTTTCAGGAACGAAAGACACTTTCTTTATATTACTCTTCCACTGCAACGGATTTCTAAAGAGTTCAGAAGAGTGAATATATCCCACTATATGGTCGATATCATCTTCATAGACAATCAACTTGGAATTTCCTGTTTCGATAAATTTCTGTGCCAAACTCTCCAATGTTGTGTCGTTAAGACTCACAGCATTGATTTCTGTACGCGGTATCATACAATCGCGTACTTTGGTATCTCTCAACTCAAGAGCATTCTGAAAAATTCGCACCTCATCATCCAAATCATCCTCATTAGGAGCATTATCCAAAGAGGCTTGCACCAAATGGTTCAGGTCGGTCTTTGAAAACTTTTCGCTGGCAGGTTCCTCTACAATCTTGATACCTAAGAAACTGAGTAAGATTCGTGAAAGAAACGTTGCAAAACGACTAATGGGCCATAACACAAGATAGATGAGATAAGCAGGAATAGCAAAGAAAGAAAGTAGTTTATTGGGAGAACTACTAAAGAACATCTTAGGCAGAAACTCTCCCACAAACAACACCACTAAGGTCGAAATAATGGTATCAGCAATGACAGTCCAACCAGGTTCCATCCCTCGAAAGACGGTTGCATCAAACAAGCGAGCAAACAATATACCATAAATAACCAAAGCGATATTGTTGCCAACAAGCATTGTGCTGACAAAATTATTAGGCCTGCGGAAAAAGACACTTTGTACACGCTGTGCCAATCCCTGCTTTTCTTTATCCATCTCTATCAACATACGATTGCTTGAGATAAAAGCAATCTCCATGCCGGAGAAGAATGCCGAAAAGAGCAGTGTTATAATTATTCCTATAATGAGCGAAACTTCCATATGTTAAAAGACCTGTCTATAGTCATCATCATGGCTGTGCCGAATAAATACTTTTGCGTTGAGGAGCTGCCGACGGACGTATCATCTGCTTGGTTGTATCAGGAACCGACTGCAATGTATCTTCTCCTCCTGCCACATCTTTGCGTTCAAATGCTCCTTTCGAGTTAGACACATAATAACGTGTCATCCGCTCATCGCTTCTAAAATATCTTCCTTGCAACTCACGATCGGGAGTAACCAAACGAGAATACATGTTAGAATATAGCTCACGTTTATTTTCATCTCTAAACAGCTCTTCGCTATAAAAACGCAAGCCATCTTTTGTTAATACCCGAACTCTTCCTCGCAACTCCCACAGCTTCAACTTATCGTAATAATAAGCCGTATCACATTGGATATACAGTTGCACATGAAATTTCTCATCAAACTCTTGTAAAAGCAAACCTTTATCAAAAGTCCACCTCGAAGGATCTTTCACTTGATTAATTTCATAGCGTTCGGCTATCAAGCGATACTTGATAACGCCCGAATCGGACATAAGTGTATTGACACCATAACTAACCATCATGGGCAAAGAATCGCGTTCGCGAACAGCTGCAGCCGTATGTTCCTTGGGATTCTCGCAGGCAAATGCCAACATAACTCCACCAAGAACAATACCACGCAAACAAGAACTTATCCGGCTAATTCTCATTAATCAACACTCAGAATACCAATCTCTATATACGTCGACAATTACTTTTTATTCAACCTTCCATTTCATGAACCAACGTTCATTAAAGGTCAAACCAATATTAATGCGGAAGACATTCTCTTTAATCAAGCTTGTTGCACTCGAATTAACCCATTGAACGCTAACATTGAGCATTGACCTATTATTATAAGAGTTGATAATAGGCATACCAAAACCAAGACTCGCACTAATTTCTTTAGGACCATCCACGCCGTTCACCTTTACATAAGGAGTGGTATAAGACACGCCTCCGCGATAGTGCATACGCTTAAAGAAGTTGCGACCATTCTCCTGTGGACAATAATCGGCACCCACTGTAACCTTATGGCGATCATTAAACTGGTTGCCCTTCATTTCATAAGCACCCACATTATTAGTCACAACATAGAGCGGAGCTTCAACACTCGACCAGCGTTGCTGTGTATAATCAACACCAAACTTCAGACGATTGTTCCTGTTCCAAGAAAATCCTATGCCGAAACTGGTAGGAAGCGAATAACTTAAACCTTTATTATAAGATAAGGTATCGGCAACACCCGTCTGGTTATTTGTAGAGATAATATTCAATTCAGGATTTCCGCCAATGCCATGACCAGGAGAGAAGGTAGCACCAATGGTCAACCAATCTTTCTTAGATACTTTAGCCGTATATTGCAAACCTAAATCAAACTTATAGCTACGAATATCAGCTGTATAATACTGCGACAAAGTCTTAATAGATGCGTCATTATAGCTGTTGACAACAGACTTTTCGTAACTACCCCAAAGATAAGAGATATTAGCTCCCACAGAGAGACCTTTAAGGGGTTGCCA
This sequence comes from Prevotella sp., assembly GCA_022783515.1. Classification (GTDB taxonomy): domain Bacteria; phylum Bacteroidota; class Bacteroidia; order Bacteroidales; family Bacteroidaceae; genus Prevotella. Next base: position 15,422 of record JALEWR010000035.1, on the reverse strand, counting down.
CCCCACTCCTAAGTAGGCTTGACGCAAACCACCTTCACCATTATAAGTATTGGTGGATGTTGTAACAGCACTTGAACTCACCCCAATTGTTGAAGTATTGGAATAGTTATAACCAACACTCGTCAGCGGAATCAATCCAAAGCTCACTCCCACATTCTTGGCTGCACGAAAAGCTCCTACTATATAATCAAAATTGGCATTATTGGCATTCTTCTTCATGCCGTTCTCTGAAAAATGGGTCATTTGCAGAGAAGCACCGGCATCAAAGATAAATGAAAGCGAATCCAAACCGGAATAAGATGCAGGATTGAGGAAGTTCACTTGATTACGTTCACGAAAACCTAAACCCAAGCCATTCATGCCACGATTAAATCCACTTGTTTGCTCAACAAGTGTTCCTAATCCGAACTGACTATATGGTGAATTAGTGCCGCTCTGTGCAAAAGTTTGAGAAGCTGATGCCAGCAGAAAAACAACGGCTGAAATCTTTTTCATGCGAAAATATTTGTCCATAGAATAGTTTTACCCAAATTTATGGGGCAAAATTATCGAAAAAAAATGAGATAATAGCACGAAAACTGCAAAATATAAGCTATTTTTGCAACGTGAAAGTCTTTATATCTTTTCTGCAGCTTTATTTACTTACGCTTTTACTTGCATTCAATATTTCTACGGTAAAAGCGGAAGAGCAAATCTTTGAGCCTTCGGATGAGATATCCATTAGTTTGCTTACATGCCAACCGGGAAAAGAGGTTTATAGTTTATACGGCCACACTGCCCTGCGTTTTCACAATAAAACAAAAGGCATAGACCTCGCCATTAACTATGGCATATTCTCGTTCCAGCAACCCTTTTTCACGCTTCGCTTTATATTCGGACTTACCGATTATCAGATGGGTATTGAACCCTTTCAAAACTTTTGCATGCAATATGCGTACAGAGAAAGAGGCATCTACGAGCAAATACTCCGGCTCACAGAGAAAGAAAAAGCCACAATAGCTGCAGCGATTATGCACAACTATCAACCCGAAAACAGGGTTTATCGATACAATTATTTCGATAACAACTGCACAACGAAGGCAAGAGATATGATTGCGGATAATCTTGACGCAGACATCAATTATAACCACACAACGTCTGCACAAACATATACTTACAGAAAACTCACACATCTCTATACAGAAAACGACAGATGGACAAGATTTGGCAACGACCTGCTCTTAGGACTTCCTGCCGACTACCCCATCACCAACCGTCAGCAACAATTCATTCCTGAGTTTTTGCAAAACGATTTTGAGAAGGCTACACTCAAAAACAGCGAGAACCATCGCTTAGTGACTCAATCGCATTGGGTTATTCCGCCGTTTGACAACACGGCAAACAAACCCGAAGCTATCCTTCCCATTCATGTCTTGACACTACTTTCACTCTTGAACTTAATGTTTTTGTTCTTAGAAATCAAGAAAAAAAGTAGGTTTCAGGCATACGATTTTATAACCATGCTCCTCACGGGCATCCCCGGCATTGTGCTGTTCATGATGATTTTCTCACAACATCCCACTGTAAGCCTCAACTTACAAATATTGTTGTTCAATCCCCTATCACTCATTTGGGCATACACAGCCATCCGCCCCTCCAAACGTAAGCTATTCATTCGATATACCAGAGTATGGACTGCATTTTTATGCCTTTTTGTCATAGGTGCATATTTCCAACAATACGCAGAAGGCATTTTGCTCTTGGCACTATCTTTGCTTATCCGACAGAGTTATCATATTTTTAAAGACAGATATCCAATAAATGAATAAATATTTAACCATCGTCATACTTACCACTCTTTCGAGCCTTGACCTCTATGCTCAAACGCAAAAGATGGCACCAAGATTAGTTGTGAGTGTGATGATTGATCAGCTCACAACAGAAGACCTTGAACAATTCAACGCGTTGTATTCCAATGACGGCTTCAAGAAAATTCTTCATCAAGGCACTGTCTACGAGCATGCAAAATATGATTTCCAAACAACCGATTTAGCTGCTTCAACTTCGGCTGTGGCAACAGGAACTACACCTTATTATAATGGTGTAACCGCTGCAACCTTTCTCAACAGAAACACATTAAGACCGCAGCAAAGCACTTTTGACACCAAATTTTTCACTTCACCCAACTGCCTAAGTTCCTCTACCATTGGCGACGAGTTGAAGATGGCAACCAACGGTGCTGCTCTTGTATATGCCATTGCAGCAGAAAAAGATGCTGCAGTGTTGAGCGGGGGACATGCTGCCGATGCGGCTTTTTGGATAGACGACAAGACAAAAAGATGGATAACATCGACCTATTACCCCTCAACATCGCAAAAATGGATCAAGGCTTATCAAGCCACACATCAGCAATTTCAAGGGGGCGTAGACTATAATGCCAGCGTAAAAGACCTTGCTCTGCACTGTGTAGAAGCACATGCCATGGGCAAAGACAACAATAGCGACCTGCTTTTTGTTACGTTCTCGGCTGTTCCTCAACAGCAACAAACCAACAGCAACATTGCCAAAGAAGAAATTTACCGCAATTTGGATAAGAATTTGGCATCGCTCATATCGGGTATTGAGAATAAGATAGGTAAAGACCAAGTGGTGTATTTTCTCACCAGTTCGGGATATACAGGCATACAAGAAAAAGAATATGCTAAATATAAAATTCCAACAGGAGTTTTCAACATCAGCCGAACAACCAATCTGCTCAACATCTACCTCAATGCCATTTATGGTTCGGGACGTTTTGTTGAGGCAACACATAAAAACGAGATTTACCTCAACAAAAAGCTCATCGAGCAAAAGCATATCACTTATAGCGACATTCTCAAGCTGTCGCGTGAGTTTCTTATACAAATTTCGGGCATAAAAGAGGTTTATACAGCCGATTTATTGCTGTTCAACAGCTATAATCAGCCCACAATAAGAAATGGTTTTAATCCTGAGATAAGCGGTGATATTATCCTGAAAGTGGCTCCGGGCTGGAAAATTCTGCACGAAGAAACCAAGGAAGAGTACACCCCCGGTAACATCTATATCCCCTTTCCTATTGTTATTTACGGAGGAGGTATAGAGGCTAAAACGGTTTCTACAACTGTCAGCACAGGAAAGATTGCTCCAACCATTGCAAAAATCATTCGTATTAGGGCTCCCAATGCTTGTACCGAAGCCCCACTCCCCTAACAATAACATCATTATAGGGAGCTAATCAACAGAGAATTTACTTAACCCTGCACCCGTATCGGTCATCATTCAAACGATAAAACATCGTTTTTTCATTCAGGATGCAGACTGAATTGGTCGGCACTTTAGACTTGTCTGCTCAGCAGTTTAGTCTTATTTCCATCGCCATTCAGCCTAAATTGCCAAGCAATGGCCGGCGAATGTCGCACAAAGAATTGTGAAAAGACAATGCGAAAGCAATGAAATGACAATGCGAAAGCAATGCGATGGCAGTGTGAGAGCTATGGAATCAAGAGCGACAATAATGACAATATGGCAAAATTGCCGCAGAATGAAACTCTAACAGTCCAAGGCTCGTGCGTAATTAGGGTTAAAAATTGCTATTTACAAGTTTTATCCGTAAATTTGCAAAATAAAACAAATAGAAAAAACAAACACAATGAATTTCAATAAATTTCTACAGTCGCTATTTGGAAACAAATCGTCAAGAGACATGAAACTTATTCAACCCTTAGTTGAAGAAGTAAAGAAAAAATACGAGGAAATAAAACTACTCAGCAACGATGAATTGCGTGCTAAAACCAAAGAACTACAAGCATACGTTCAAAACTCTGCCCAAGACCAAAAAGCTAAAATCGTTGAATTGAAGCAAAAGATAGAAGAAACACCTATCGACGAGCGTGAAGCCATCTTCAATCAAATAGATAAACTCGAAAAAGAGGTGTTGGACATCTATGAAGTGGCATTGACAGAGGTGATGCCTACAGCTTTCAGCATCATGAAAGACACCGCACGCCGCTTTAGCCAAAGCGAAGAGATTGAAGTAACAGCTACCGATTTCGACCGCGAATTGGCTGCAACAAAAGACTTTGTACGCATCGAAGGCGATAAAGCGATATATAACAACCATTGGATTGCCGGTGGCAACGAGATGCACTGGGACATGGTGCATTATGATGTACAGATTTTTGGTGGTATTGCTCTGCACCAGGGAAAAATTGCCGAAATGGCAACCGGTGAAGGTAAGACTTTGGTAGCCACCTTACCCGTATTCCTCAATGCCTTAACAGGTAATGGCGTACACGTCGTTACTGTGAACGACTACCTGGCAAAACGTGACTCTGAATGGATGGGGCCTTTGTATCAATTCAATGGTTTGTCGGTAGATTGAATCGACAAGCACCGCCCTAATTCGCCCGAGCGTAGACGTGCCTATATGGCAGACATTACTTTCGGTACGAACAATGAGTTTGGTTTCGACTACCTCCGCGACAACATGTCAAGTTCGCCCGAAGATTTGGTACAAAGAAAACACAACTATGCCATCGTCGATGAGGTCGACTCTGTGTTGGTGGACGATGCCCGTACCCCGCTCATCATTTCCGGTCCTGTACCTAAAGGCGATGTTCAGATGTTTGAAGAATATCAACCCTTGGTAGAAAGCTTGGTTGAGGTGCAACGCAAACTGGCAACTCAATTCTTGGCTGAAGCCAAACAAAAGATTACACAGGGGCAAGCAGACAAAGACCAGAAATTGCTCGACGAAGGTTTCTTGTCCCTCTATCGTTCGTATAAATGTCTTCCTAAAAATAAACCCCTTATCAAATACCTCTCTGAAGAAGGTATCAAAGCAGGACTGCTCAAAACGGAAGAAATCTATATGGAAAACAACAACAGAAGAATGCCGGAGGCTGTTGAACCTCTCTACTTTGTTGTTGATGAAAAACTTAATTCGTGCGACCTCACCGACAAGGGTACAGAATGGCTGGCACAGAAGGTAAACGACAAAGATTTGTTTGTATTGCCCGACATCACTTCTCAGCTCTCAAGCTTAGAGACAGAAACAGGTTTGGACGATCAACAACGTCTTGACAAGAAAGACGACCTCTTGAACTATTATGCGGTACAGAGCGAGCGAGTACATACACTCCAACAGCTGCTCAAGGCATACACAATGTTTAATAAAGACGATGAATATGTTGTTATCGACGGTGAGGTAAAGATTGTCGACGAACAAACAGGCCGTATCATGGATGGTCGTCGTTGGAGCGACGGATTGCATCAGGCAGTAGAAGCAAAAGAACATCTGAAGGTGGAAGCTGCCACACAAACATTTGCTACCATCACACTGCAAAACTATTTCAGAATGTATCACAAGCTGTCGGGTATGACAGGTACTGCATCGACCGAAGCCGGTGAGTTTTGGGATATCTATAAATTGGACGTTGTGGAAATTCCTACCAACAAACCTATTGCCCGTAACGACATGGACGACCGCGTGTATAAAACTGCTCGCGAAAAGTATGCTGCCGTTATCGATGAGGTGGAAGCTATGCGTAACCAAGGTCGCCCCGTACTCGTGGGTACCACATCGGTTGAAATATCCGAGCTATTGAGTAAGATGCTCAACATGCGTAAGATTCCTCATAATGTGCTGAATGCGAAACTCCATCAACAAGAAGCAACCATCGTTGCTGAAGCAGGTAAATCGACAGACGGACTCGGAGCCGTTACCATTGCTACCAATATGGCAGGCCGTGGTACCGACATCAAGCTCTCTCCTGAAGTGAAAGCTGCCGGTGGTTTGGCTATTATCGGTACAGAAAGACATGAAAGCCGCCGTGTAGACCGCCAGCTGAGAGGTCGTGCAGGCCGTCAAGGCGACCCGGGTTCTTCTGTTTTCTATGTGTCGCTCGAAGACAAGCTCATGCGTTTGTTTGCTTCTGAAAGAATTGCCAACGTGATGGACCGCCTTGGCTTCAAGGAAGGCGAACGTATTGAGAGTCCGATGATTTCCAAGAGCATTGAACGTGCTCAAAAGAAAGTGGAAGAAAACCACTTCGGAACGCGTAAGCACCTCTTGGAATACGACGATGTGATGAACAAACAACGTACAGTAATCTACGAAAAGCGTCGCCACGCTCTCATGGGCGAACGTATCGGCATGGATATCACCAATATTATTTGGGACCGTGTGGTGAATATCATCCGTACCAACGACTATGAAGGCTGCAAAGAAAACTTCCTAAAGGTATTGGCTATGGAATGTCCTTTCACCGAAGAAGAATTCTATGGCACCAAACATGAAATCTTGGAAGAAAATGCTTTCCAAACAGCCATCGCCAATTTCAAGAGAAAGACCGACCGTATCCAAAGCACTGCCTACCCCACCATCAAGGAGGTGCAAGAAAGAGAAGGCGTATTGTACGAAAGAATACTTGTTCCTATCACCGATGGAAAAAGAATCATCAACGTACCTTGCAACCTCAAGGAGGCTTACGATACTGAAGCTAAAAGCATCGTGAAAGAATTTGAAAAGATGATTATGCTACACATCATCGATGATTGCTGGAAGGAAAACCTCAGACAGTTGGATGAGCTGCGTCATAGCGTACAAAATGCGTCGTACGAACAAAAAGATCCTTTGCTCATCTTTAAACTGGAGAGTGTTAAGGTGTTCGATAATATGGTGAACGAGATGAACAACCGCATCGCAAGTATCTTGATGCGTGCTCAGATACCTGAAATTCAACAAGATGAAGTACAAGAGGCTCAACAAGTAAGAGAAAACCACAACCAATACGTTGAATCAAAAGAAGACCTTGTAGACGCTGCACAACAAGAAGCTATGCATCACGACACAAGAGAATCTGCACAACAAGCCGGCAAACAACCCTATGTAAAGGATAAGATGCCTAGAAGAAACGAGCCTTGTCCTTGCGGAAGTGGTAAAAAGTTTAAGGATTGCCACGGAAGAGGTATCGTATAAACAGAAAATACCCCCCCCAAAAAAAAGAAAGTATTCAAGCTGTTTTCAGTCTTGAATACTTTCTTTTTTTAATACTATAGCAATGAAGATTTGTTTTATAACAGACTCTTGCTCGGATTAAATTTAAAGGTAGTGTCCTTCACTTTTTTGAAAATTATATAGGACACTATTGAACAAAAAGAGGTGATACCTCGTGAGAAGTGTCAGCCCTAAATTTATATCTTCTCCAAACGTTTAGCGGACAGTAATAAAAAACAAATAACAGCCGTTGCAAATTATGATAAATTTTGCAATCAAAACCAATAACCACACCTTACAAAATACATTCATTTATAAACAAAAAATAGCTTCCTATCATTTTAGGAAGCTATTTTTTTTGTATTCAACATTGTCTTGGAGCCGATACCCGGACTCGAACCGGGGACCTATTCATTACGAATGAATTGCTCTACCAACTGAGCCATATCGGCAAAAGATAAAACAGCTTGTTGGCTTTCTGTTTTTTCCGAATGCAAATTTACGTCATTTTTTTTATTATGCCAAGCAAAGCAGATTGTTTTTTACCCCTCTATACAGACGAAAGCCAACAAACAACAAGAAAAGTAAATATTCTCCCTAATCTGTTTTATAGGTAACTATCTGCTATTAATTAGAATATTTTTTACGTTCGTTAAATAAATCTTAAAAAAAGTATTATTAATTATTTGCTCATCAGAAAAAAACTATTATCTTTGCAATAGTTATCCTGAAAACAATCTTTTTACCTTAAGGAGGACTAATACCTATTGAAGATTTGAAGCGGTTGCCTGTGAAGGCCATCGCTTTTTTTTAACCCATAGACAAAGTGAGTTGGCCAACGAATGAATAGAGAGAATAAACGATTTAAAACACGCCCACCCTCTTACAACTAATACTACAACCTATGCCCCCATCTGCAAGATTTCATCATAGTGAAGGTTATGCTCCATCAAATCTCTTGTTCTCTTAAAATAAGAATATGCACACTTAAAAAATTCTGCGAGAGTTCTCTTCAAAACAAAAAAAATCAATCCCAACCTGCCATTAACGGTCTATTGGGGTTGAAATAATCAGCTCATTATTATAAAATTTTATCTTTGTTATTGTTTCAACGACTTACAATGCCATATACCCAGCAAAAAGCCGTGTTCAAACCCTTATAACAGTTTGAACACGGCATTATTTTCATCTGACAATGGTCTGCTCATACAATCCCTATTAATAGGGAAAGACACAACAAACTCTATGAATAGGGATGATGAAAGGCCTCCCTATAAAATTCTTTTCTTAGAAGTTTTCAGCTTTCAACTCAAAGAAGCTTTGCTCGTGCAAGCAAACAGGACACTTCTTAGGAGCCTTCTGACCAACAACAACGTGACCACAGTTGCGGCAAACCCAGATGCAATCACCGTCTCTTGAGAAAACAAGTGCATCTTCAATGTTCTTCAACAATTTGCGATAACGCTCTTCATGTTGCTTCTCAATTTCAGCAACCATTCTGAATTTTGCTGCAATTTCAGTGAAGCCTTCTTCTGTAGCTTCTTCTGCCATGCGTGCATACATGTCTGTCCATTCATAGTTTTCACCTTCAGCTGCTGCTTTCAAGTTCTCACTTGTTGAACCGATTTCGCCACCTTCCAAGTACTTGAACCACAATTTTGCATGCTCTTTCTCATTCAAAGCTGTTTCTTCAAAGATTGCTGCGATTTGTTCAAAACCGTCTTTTCTTGCCTTTGATGCAAAATAAGTGTACTTGTTGCGTGCCATACTTTCGCCCGCAAATGCATCCATGAGGTTTTTCTCAGTCTTAGTTCCTTTTAATTCTTTCATAATGTTAATGTTTTAGAGTTGTATAATATACAAAATTTAGTTAAGATACATTTTGTTCTTCGCGAGAATAGAACTCCTTATCCCCTATAACAGAGACATTGGTTCTGGTAAAACCATGTAATTCTGAGAATGCAAATATAACAAAAAAACTATAATCGACCTAATTATTATGCAAAAACACCAAAATAATTCAATCCATTCGAATACTTTTCTCATTATTCTACTTGTCCATTCGACTCAGAAGCTGACATTTCTATCTTGCCATTACAACCAAACCAATTAACTATAAATCAAATAGGCTGTGGCTATTACACAAAAAAATGAGGAACATCTTAATGATATTCCTCACTTTCTATAGCTTCATTGATTCTATTTACTTTTCATCCAACATGATAGCGAAATACTTTTTGCGTCCTGTTGGGAAAATACCTTTTACATATAGCACAGGATCTTTGCTAACAGAAACTTCTTTTACCAAGTCTTGAAGTTCTTCCATGGTCTTCACGGGGCGACCATTCACTGCCTCAACGATAAATCCTTTAGGAATACCGTTATTCTTAAAGGCTCCATCATTTACCTTTACAACTTCCAATCCTGAAGAGAGATTGAACTGTTTCTTTGTAGCTTCGGTGATAGGACGGAAGTAAGCACCCAATACATCCAAGTCGGCAGCCTTCACCACTTCGGTATTTCCTTGTACATTCTTCAATGTAACGGTCTTGCTCTGCTTATTCTTGTTACGCAAGAAGGTGAGCGTAATTTTATCTCCGGGACGCTTCAATGCCATGATTTCATGCACTTCAGCAAACTTAGTCACTTTCTTTCCGTCGACTTCAGTGATGACATCACCCGATTTCAAACCGGCATCGGCTCCTGCTCCCTTATCGTCAACCTTGTCGACATAAATACCTTCGTTGGTACCAAGATCCACTTCATTGCCCTTTTCCTTTTCGCTATCGAGGTAAGTAAGGACATCCAAGCCTTGAATACCAATAACTGCACGCTGTACAAATCCATATTTCTTAAGGTCTGCCACAACCTTATTCATAATGGTTGTGGGAATAGCAAAGCCATAACCGCTATAAGAACCTGTCTGAGAATAAAGCATCGCATTGATACCAACCAGTTCACCTTGAGTATTAACCAATGCTCCACCCGAATTACCTCGATTAATTGCAGCATCGGTTTGAATGAAAGATTCTACTCTATTAGCACCCAATGAACGAGCTTTTGCACTAACGATACCTGCGGTAACTGTAGAATTGAGGTTAAAGGGGTTACCAACAGCCAGCACCCACTCGCCCACTCTCAACTTATCTGAATCTCCAATAGGAATAGTTGGCAATTTTGTACCGGTGATTTTAAGCAACGCCAAGTCGGTTGTTTCATCTGTTCCAATAATCTTTGCCGAAAATTCGCGGTTGTCATTGAGAGTAACTTGCAACTCGTCTGCTCCACTAACCACATGGTTATTAGTAACGATATAACCATCTTCAGATATAATTACCCCCGAACCAGATGACTGACGCTTAGGCGTTTGAATTTGTCTCTTCTGTGTTCCGCCATTTCCTTGACCCGGATTTCCAAAGAAACCGAATGGATCGAAGAAGTCGCCAAATGGATCACGTTGTACTTCTACTGTCTGCACCTTTGAATTTTGAACCGACTTAATATACACCACAGCCGAAAGCGCTTTATCGGCTGCATAGGTTAAATCTACAGGCTGACCAGGAACAACAGCCGCTGCGGCTGCATTGACTTTCATAAAAGCTCCTGCCGAGAAGGCCACTGCTACCACGCATAAGCCTCCAATTAAATACTGTGAATACTTTTTCATTTGCGTATTTTATTTGTGATTAATATTTATCTATCCAATAATAAGTTCGCCTAAAAGCTACTTTTCGACTGCAAATATAAAAGCAATAATTCATATTCGCTTGCTTTTATACTTGACTTTATCCCATTTTAACACTACAATTTAACACATTAACAGCTATTAAAGCAGAAAACCATGTTTTTTACATACGTTAAACTTCCCCATAATAATGCTCATAAACAGCTTATAATAAGCACATAAAAGAGTTTATAAAAATAATAGAAAGCCATATTCAAACAATTTTCAGACATTTCTATTTTTAACAGATAAACAATAAATAGTTACATATAATCAACTAAAACGACAATATAAACTTAAATTTTAACAATATAGGGCTTTTTTAAAAACCAACAACCACATAGAAATACATATCCTTCCTACCCTATACAAACAAAAAAAGAGAAGACCTCAGCACGAAGTCTTCTCATTATTTCTATGTTATGTATTAGTATATAGTAATCTACTATTATCTTATAGCTAACAACTTATTCTACAGGGATATCTGTATTTACGTTCTTAGAACCGAACAATGCGTAATAAAGCATGAAAGCGATAGAGAGCAAAGGAACGATATAAGAAACCATATAACCAATCTTATCAGCAATAACGTTCTGAATGATAGGCATAACTCCACCACCTACTACCATCATCATGAAGATACCGGAAGCAGCTGCTGTATATTTACCAAGACCTTCGGTTGCCAAGTTAAAGATGCTACTCCACATAACAGAAGTACAAAGACCGCAAAGAACCAAAAGAACAGCACTCATAGGAATAACGGTCATTGCAAATGATGATCCTGTAAATATGGGCATAGATGTCGTAACAGAAGTGGGAACAAGCATAGCTGCAATAATCAAAACAATACCAAGAGCATTAACGGCAATCATCATGGTGCGACTTGACACTTTATCGGCAATGAAGCCTGCACTGAAACGACCCACCAACATCAAGAACCAATAAGTTCCGGCGGTGAAACCTGCTATATTTACAGCAGTAGCAGGATCAAGACCTGCACCATTAGCTGTTGTGTCAGAAAGGAAGAACAAAAGAGTTCCGGGAATACCTACCTCAACACCTACATAGAGGAAGATAGCAATAGCACCCAAAACGAAGTGACGGAAATTCCAAGGGCTGTGTGCATCTACACTATTACCTGCAGCTTTAGAAGCTTGTGGGTCAGCAATAGGAGTTGCAAACAATACGATGAACGATACAGCGAAGATAGCCATCGCAATGAAAAGTACCAAGTTAACGTCTACCATAGTAGTATTCTTGGTTACTTCACCAATCAACATACCCACGAGGATAGGTGTAAGAGTACCTGTCAATGAGTTAGCTGAACCACCAATCAAAATCAATTGATTACCGCGATTACCGCCACCACCGAGCAAGTTAAGCATGGGGTTAACCACAGTGTTAAGCATACAAACACATACACCAGCGATGAATGCACCCAAAAGATAAACAAAGAAGTTAGCAGGCAAGCCAAACCATACGCTCTCTGTAAGTACTACACCCGACAGATATTGTACAAACATACCTGTAAAACCAATAGCGATAGCTACAAGTGCCGATTTTTTGTAGCCAATCTTTGTCAAAAGTTTACCTGAGGGACTACCCATAAAGAGATAAGCCAAGAAGTTCATCATGTTTCCAAGCATACCCAAGGTGTTCGATCCCTCAAGAGCGGGCTGATTTTTCCAAATAATACCGATGGGAGCCGCAAGGTTTGTAACCATCGAAATCATCGCAAATAGGAATATCATCATCAAGATGGCTATTCCGTTTCCTTTTTGTTTTGTTGTTTCCATTGTTGTTTATGTTATTTATTAGTTGGTAATCAAGTAAAGATAATGGTGCCTAACCACTGCACGATATATGCCAAAAGCAATATCATCAGCCAGATAAGAACACAGAAGACCACAATCATTATAACGGAATAAACAGCCTTTTTATTGACTGCACGAATAATTTCTTTATCATCATTGATAAATCCGTCAATGAGCTGCATATTTCTAATGTTGGCTTTGTGAAAAAAGTCGATGGCATTACCTATAAAAAAAGGTATCATTCCCAGTAGAATATCTCGCAAAGAATTATAGATAACAGCCAGTGTAAGAGGCAAAGAACGAAGTCGGAACATACTGAAATACAAATGTACAAACGAAAATAGCGATGATAAGACGTCGCCAATACCCCAAGGAACCAACCCCATGATACCATCTAGATAATACTTATCCAGATAAAGGGTAGTTTCCTTCATCCACAGATATAGTCTCGACTGTGCCAGTTGTTCTTTTCTTTGTTGTTTGGTAGTCATAGCCAAAGACTTTAAATTTCAGTAAGGTGTTTCATTTCGTTCTCCATTTCGGAAAAGATTATATGACAATGCTCCTGCGTTCCGCAAACCATCTTCAAATAATCATATACATCGTTCACTTCCGACAATCGGCTTTCGTCAATCGGAGCATGATTAATCAAGATATTGGCATTGGTTATCAGCAGGGCATAAATAGTGCTTTGCTTGAGCGTTAGGGTATCTGTTTTCCCTATTCTCATCCCCGACAAATAGGCTTGAACAACCGTTCTCACCAACAACCGCAATACGATTTCTTCGCCAACGGCAGTTTTGATGGTCATACTATCAGCTTGCTCACAAGCCGAAAGATGTTCTTGCACGCTCGACACTCGACCTTCCAAGAGATATGAAAAATTACGTTTATAGGCTTCGACCATCACGTCATAAAGCAAGCTATCGTTACAAGCCACTGCAAAAAGCTGTCCCACGTCGCCCCGTTGCTCGGCAGAAAGTTGTTGAAGCCCCACTTCTACCTCGTCAAAACTGCGATGTGTAACCACAGAGAGAATGGAAAACATCACCTCTGCATAGCTTTTAGAGATGTTTTCATAATGATTGAGCATCATTTTCTTCACCTCTTGCTTATTTGAAAAATCCATGTCGTGTGCATCTGCCATACCCTTGGCAAAGCCATCGAAAAAGGTTCGTACCAAAGTTGTGATAACGTATGCACTGTTTAAGTTATTTTTCATTTCTTATTTACAATCGGATTTCAAAGGTAATGATTTTGAAACAAATAGCAAAAAACTACCTATGTTTTTTTATCCTGCTGCTCGTTATCACGCACTGCAGCAATATTTCTCACTAGTCCGGCATACTTAGCACGCTTCACCGCACTACCCTTAAACAACTGCTGATACTCCTTTTCGGTGAGGTTGTTCCACTGCTCTTTTGTCATCTGCAACAATGCTGAATGGGGTTGTAATTCGGCAATTGTGGTAGGCTGAGCAAAACGATTCCAAGGACATGCTGTCTGACAATGATCGCAACCGTATATATTATTGCCCATAGCACGCTTTACCATAGGCGAAAGCTCACCTCGATTCTCGATTGTTTGATAAGACAGACAAAGCGAGGCATCAAAACGATGAGCAAAATGTTTCTCCCCATCGCGAGGCTGTCCCAAGGCTCCGGTAGGACAGGCATCTAAACAGCGACGGCAAGTGCCGCATCTATTAGGCATAATCTCATCGTATTCCAGGTCGACATCCAAAAACAATTCGCCCAACACAAACATACTGCCTGCATGGGGGATGATGAGTTGATGATTTTTGCCTATCCATCCCAATCCAGCCTTTACAGCCCAATAACGTTCCAACACGGGTGCTGTGTCGCAAAAGGCCCTGAAATGAACGGTTTTGGGGACACCTTCCGACAAAGATTGCCCTTCCCCAGCACCTTTATTGCTTGTAAACAGGACTTCGCCAAGCATTTCCGACGATGTAACATGGATAGAAGAAGCCGAAGAAACACCTTCTTCGTAAGGCTGAAACCCCAATGCCGAGGCTAAAGCACGCAACTTATTCTTCATAACATCGTGATAATCCTGCCCATAAGCATAACATGCCAACTGATACTCTGACGCCTTAATCCGTTCATACGGAGCATAGCTGAGAGCCACACTCACAATCGACCGCACGCCAGGCATCAGCAGCGAAGGATTCAAACGTTTGTCGGTATGGTTATTCATATATTCCATTCCGGCATACTTTCCCTCACTCAGCCATTGTCTTACATCATGAGCGGTAGCCTCATCCACTGCTTCAGCCTTGGCTATACCACAAGCAAAAAAGCCGAGACGCAATGCCTCGGCTTTTATTTCATTCGAAAGTTTTAAATTCATAACCTTGGTCTTTCAGCCATTCTATTGCTCGAGGAAGGGCAATGTGCAGCTTGTCAATGCTCTTTAACGAATCATGAAAAGTGATAATCGACCCATTACGAGCATATCGCTTCACATTGTTCAACACGCCTTCGCCTGTCATCCACTTAGAGTAATCGCGGGTAACCAAGTCCCACATCACCACCCGATACTTCCTACTGAGCCACACATATTGACTCAAACGCATCCATCCATGTGGCGGACGAAACAAATGGCTATCAATCAATTGGGCCGCCTGCTCCACATTATCACAATAACCGTTAACCGAATGCTTAAATCCTCCCCAATGATTGAAAGTATGATTGCCCACGCGATGCCCGGCATCCACTATCTGTTGATACAGATGCGGATATTTGCGAACATTGTCACCCACCATAAAAAAGGTGGCATGCACATCATATCTCGCCAATGTTTCAAGGATAGATGGCGTAGATTCGGGAATAGGACCATCGTCGAAGGTGAGGTAAACCGCTCG
>JALEWR010000034.1 GCA_022783515.1 Prevotella sp. | reverse complement strand
TCCTCAAAAAGTGCGTTTAACCGCCATGGCATAGTTCAAGTAAACTTGACTCTGCTCATCTGGCTTCATTTAAACGTTCTTATGCCCCTTAACCTGTTAAGGAGCCCAACTTAACCCGAGTGTTACTCGACTTAACCATGAACCCAAGTATAATAACAAAAGCAGGAGGAAAACTGTTTTGTTTTCCTCCTGCTTGCCAATACCGACTTTGGCCGGTTTATTCTCTTTCAGTTGTATGCTTATTTTTTAACGAGCTTAGGTGCTGTATATGAATTCCATAAACCCGCACCATTGCCATTTGCATTGGTGAAACTGTTGCTAAGGCACGCATATACATAGATAACCTTCATAATGGCACCTGCGTCGTTCTGACCACTGAAATCTGCCATCAGCGTACCATCCTCCAGGTGTCCGAAGGTGAAGTGGCCTTTTACCCCAGCCTTAAAGCCTGTCCATTCGTTTTCTTTTTCGTCCAAGAAAATGGGGAAGATATAGTATCTGTTGTATACCACTCCCATCAGACTTCCTGTCTCAACTTCGAGTGATGCCGTGGCAACGTTGTATGTTGCAGGCCATTTTAAAATGGCTGCTCCATCTACTATACTAATATATAATTGGCCATTTTCCTGAAGGATACCTGCAGTACACGTTTCTTCTTTTCCTTTCTCGATGAATGTTAAGGTATAGTCGCCAACAAGATCAGCGGCTTCTCCTTGTACTACACTGATATAACCTGTTTCACCTCCTGCTTCCACCTTGATACGGTCATGACGGAGCTTGCCAGTGGTGTTAGGTGTTACCGTTATGGTCAGGGCATCGCTACCTTTGTTTACACTGAACCAATCGGCATCGGTTGTGATGGTGAATTTATTGAGTTTGTTTGCTTGTACCGTTGTCTCTCCACCTGCATTATCCATACTGATGGTTGTCGACTCCAGTTTGTCAAGAATAAAGTCGGGAGTTAACACTCCTTCAAACTTAGTATCGGTCAAAGCAGAATGCAAGGGGATGAGTGTCAATTCCTCACCGTCAAAGGTGAAGTATTGAACCTGCCGTCCATTCACTTCCAAAGACTCTGCCAAGACAATGCCTTTATCTGACAGACTGAAGAGAGTACTACTGCTATTGCCCTTATCGTCGGTATATTCCACCTTTCTGTTTTTCGACAGCCTGAGCTGCCCAACAAGCCGGTTGTCTGCCATTACGTTGAATATTGAAGGCAACTGTCGTGACAGTTTGTTAAGATTGTCGAGATAGACGTCCCATGTCGTATTTTCAGGCATACGAGTAAGCAACATCTTGTTGCCCCACTTACGCCCCTGCACAAAGACAGAGTCTTGTGTAGTACGCATAATCACAAACTCGTAGTCGCCTTGGTCGCCATCCACATCGTCTCGATAAGGTTGAGCCAATTGGTGCATCGCCTCATTGAAGGTGTTGAAGGTCAGTACCGAACCTTGATCTCTCAATATATCGTATGCCGAACGGCTTACCTTGCCGCCCTCTGTTAGTTCGCCGGTAGCTTCTGCTTTTCCATTGGAAAATCTAATCAACATAGTTGTGCCGAAGCCTGTATATTTTTTGCCCGTGTAATAGTGCATCACCCAACCATTGGACTGACTCTCCAAGAGGGCTTTCTGGTTGTTGATGGTTTCGGTAAGACGCTGTGAAGCAGGTTTGTCGAAAACCTCTTCGTTATCGTGCAAGCATGATTGCAAGCTTAAGCCGACCAACAAAACTGCGGTGCTGTATATCCATTTTTTCATAAGTAATTTCTTTAAATGTTTTTGTTACGATAAAAAGAAGTGAATTGCTTGCCCTGACCTTATTTTAAGGTACTAAGGTCGAGTTTGTCGAGTTCGCTTCCGCGTTTCAATACTGCATCACGCAATTTATCCAAGTCCAGATTCCATGCCGACATCATATATTTCTTTTGCATGTCAAGTTTCTCTTTGATAACTGTCGCTTTTTCGCCAGCCTCTCTCAGTTTGGCTTCCCATTCTGACGCAGTAATGGTAACGTAGGTAGACATCATCTCGGCAAAATCTTCATTATATTCGCTCATGGAATAGGGAGTGATAAAGCCTTTTTTCAAAGCCTCGGCATCACTCTTCTGATACCAGTCGCCACTAATATAGTCCTCTTTGGTAATCAATCCGTAAGCGGGGTCGTAGGGCTTCTTCTGAGCGAGAATATGGTTGAACTCATGATGCATGGTGTGGAAGAATATGCGATTGAGGTAAGCATAATTGGTGAGAGCCTGATCGGTCAGCTCGTTTACCTTATACAGTGTCACCTTATAACCACCTTCTGCCGTACCTAATACTTCTGTATTGTTACTGTTGTATGCTGCCGAACCAATGATATGAATTTGCCGGGGAACATTGGCCTTGACAAAGTCTTCGCCCACCACCTCGGCATAAGCATCAAACCAAAGATATTTGGCGATGATGGCGAGTTTGGCAGCCTTGGTTGAGTCGGCAGGTACGAGATTGTACTTGTTGTCAGCCTCGATGTCTTTCATCTTATACATAAAATCCACATTGTAAGGCTTGGTATAATTGTCTTGCAGCCATTTGTCAAAGTCGTCGCGTACAATTTCTTCACCCTCAAAGATACCGGGTCTTTGGGGTTCGTCTTCTGAGCACGAATTCATCAACATGGGCAACGCCAAGAATAGATATAATAGCTTTTTCATTGTTTTGCATTTTTTAAGTGTGAAACGGTTATGGACGAGGATTGGCAGGCAGACCGGCTGAAATAACCTCTGCTGGAATTTGTATGGCACTGCGTGGGTCTCCGGCTTTGAGCGAGTCGGTTACTTCCAATACATCTTGTCCTGCGTTGAGTACGCGTCGATAGATGGTAATACCATAACGCTTGACATCCTGCATACGCAATCCCTCGTGTAGAGTAAGAAGGCGACGTAATTGCAACAAGCACTGCAAGAGTGGCTCCTGTGTTTCGGGTTCGATGCCAAAGCTGGTGTTGAACCGCTTTTTAACGGTTGGTGCCGTGGGCTTGTAATAACTGATCCCTGCATAGAATGTTTTCACTTCTGCGAGTGTGAGTTGCTTGCCCTGTTTGTGGAATTTAGACAATATTGCATTGATGTCTTGCAACGCCTTGTCGTATTGGTTGAGCATGATTTGGGCTTCAGCACGCACCAAGAGAGTTTCTTCTGTGGTGAAAGGTATTATCACGGAGTGTGCGTAACCTGTTCCGGCAACAATATCCTTAATTTCAAATGCATATGGTATCTTTCTTACACATACATTTGCCAATGAAGTGTTTTTAAACGTCTTGTAGTTTAAGCTTTTGGCTGTTCCCCATGGGCCGGCAGCATCCACCGTTTCGTTTTCGGCAATGGCCAAACCATGGGCATACCTTTCGCCATACGAGTATGGACCGTTAATGACACCCCATTCAGAGTCAGTGACCAGAGTTAAGAAGTTGGTATTATTGCCGGTGCTGATATAGTCGTTGGGCTGAATCTGTTTGTTCGCACTCAGTGCAGACCATGCCGACCAGTCTCTCATTTTACCTGTGGGTGTATCTCCCAGTGCTGCTGTGGCATGTTCTACGGCCTTATCATATTTCTGATAGTATAGGTAGAAACGGGCCGCAAAAGCATGGCCTGATGTGGGTGTGAAATGGAACTTGGGTTTCTCGTATGTATTTCCCACCAAAGCAACTCCGCGATCTATGTCGGCAGCAATTTGCTTATAGGTCTCTTCCAATGTACCACGAGACACCTGTTCGCTTACGCGTTCTTGTGGACGGGTAGGATAAGGCATACCCATATGGGTGCTTGCCGTGGTGTTATCGTATGCCATACAGAAAATGTTGGTCAACGTAAAGACGGCATAAGCACGGCATAGCAAGGCTTCGCCCAAGATGGCATTCACTTCTTCTCCGGAGGGCTGAGACTCGCAGAAGGCAATGGCATCGTTGGCGATAGATATGGCCTTGTAGTTGGCATCCCATAGCCCGCGAGGACTGTCTGCGCTTCCACTTTCTGATATCACTTCCCACTCCCATGCTTGTCTTTGCATCAGTTCGGCTTCATCCCATGCCGGGTTATTGTATTTGTCGGTATTGTCCGAACAGGTTTCCAGCAAATAGGCAGGATAAGCGTAGGGGTATGCGTTGACCAGCAGTTTGCGATAGTCTTCTGTCGTTGTCAACTCCATACGATTATCGGGCAAGCTGTCAAGGTACTTGTCACATGAAGTCAGTGTCAAGTGGGTGGCTGCTATGAGTGCAGCCATGTATAGTTGTTTTCTTTTCATATGATTCGATATTTTCGTGTTTTATAATTATAAGCCTGCTTTCACTGTGAATGTCAACTGCTTGGGCACAGGAGCCGACACACCTCCCGAACGGAAGAATTCGGGGTCTTGACCGTTGAGTTTCTTATCTGCATAGATAAGGAAAAGGTTGGTGGCTTGCAATTTCATTGACAAGCTCTTGACAGCTCCTTTGGCGAACCATGATTTTGGGCAATCGTATGAGAGTGAAACCTCTTTCATCCTAATAAAGTCGCCCTTGGCAATACGAACGGTAGAATAGTTGTAAACATTGTAAGAACGCTTTACATCCTCTATGTTTTTGTATTGGCGGGTATTGATGATTGCAGGAATATTGGTATAAGCCTCGTCACCGGAGTTCACCCAACGATTGTTGAATTCTTTGGTCATAGAGGTCAAATCGTTGTATTTTGCCGAGAAGACAGGGTCCATACGGATGACATTGCCAAACGAATAGGTTACGAAGAGATTGAGGCGGAAACCTTTATAGCTGAAGATATTGCCCAGTGATCCTGTAACGGTTGGGTCTGTCGGACCTTCATATACCAAGTATGAGTTGTTGTCGCGATTTTGCAAATTGATATCTCCAACCGTTGTTACGCCCTTTTCGTTGGTGAATGTTGGGATACCGCTTTCGTTCAATCCTTGGAAAGGAACAGAGAAGAGTGCTCTGACGGGATATCCTTCACGGGCAAATCCGCTGCCCGCCACCAAATCCATCACACGGGCTCTGTTCTTCAACGATGTAATTTCGTTAACAGCGTGTGAGAAAATCAAGCTGCTGGTCCAGCTAAAGTCTTTTTTCTTGATGTTAGTGGTGCTGATGCTAAGTTCTTCACCATGCGACTTCATTTCTGCCACGTTAGCAAATTGCAATACAGGCCATGATGTGGTGTTAAGGGCACCGATGAGGTCGTAGTTGTTACGCGTATAGATGTCAAATCCCACGCTGATACGATTGTTCAAGAATCCCATGTCAACACCGAAGTTAAACTCATGCTTCTTCTCGTAGGTGAGGTCCCCATTCTGCGGGTCCTCTTTGTCGATGGATGCTTCTTTGTCAGTGGCAAAGGGTCGATAAGGAGTATAGCCCTTGAAGATGGCTGTAGAGTTGGTGTAGTCGGCCGGTCCGCGGTCGGCTGTCAGCGAGTAAGATGCCTTTAATGTCAGGTGCGACATGGCAGGACGGAGATGTTTGAAGAATGTTTCTTCGTGTACGTTCCATGAACCTGAAATATTCCATGTGGGCAACCAGCGGGCACTGCGAACTTTTCCTAACTTGTTTGAACCTTCGTAACGAATGGTTCCGTTGATGTTATATTTGCCATCAAATGAATAAGTGATATTGGCAAAGTAGGCTACACTGCGTAGACGAGTGTTACGCAAATTGTAGTAATCGCTGTTTTCTTCGCTCAACTTCTTGAAGTATTCAGGGACAAAATAGGGGACTTCTCCACCTTTATATTGCATACCCACACCGCTGAACCATGATCTGCTACGCTCGATGCTGTTCAATTCCATGCCTGCAAACAAGTTGGTCATGTGCTTCTTTGCAAAGGTCTTGTTGTAGTTGGCTGTCATACGGAAGTCGTAACTGTTCATGCGATTGTCTGTGCGTTGGTAGAAACCACCGTTGGGCAATACCGACATGGGCAGTGCATAAGGTTCTTCCGGGTCTTTGTACAAGAACTTGTTGGCGTCGCGAATGATACTATTGCCCATTGCACGATAAGCCAATGCCTGGTTAGAGTTGTCGCCAATCTTATTTTCTTGGGAAGTAGAAGCATATTTGATGGCACCCAAAGCCGAGAGTTCCAATCCTTCAATGGGGCGATATTTCAATTCACCTTGGAACTTCACATCGGTAACGTTCAAGTCGATATAGTTGCTCTCCAATTCGTGAAGAATATTAAATGGAGCGTAATTGGCTTGATAATATGTATTGGGATCCAACGCTCTCGATGAATTGAGGGCGTATGAATAGGGGTTTATGTCGAAGTCGCGTTTCACCTGTCCGTTTACCACGTCTACATCTTGCCCCAATGTTCCGGGTGCCGACTGCTTACGATAACTGCCGCTACCGATGATGTTAAGCGAAATCTTGTCTGTGATATGATGCGTTACGTTGAGGTTGGCAGTATAGCGATTCACATTGCTCTTCTTGTACCAGCCCGGGTCTACCATCGCACTGAGTGAAGCATAGTAGTTGCTCTTGGCAGTACCACCGCTCAGGCTGACAGAATGGTTTTGCATGATTGCTGAAGAGAAGAGTTCCTTGAACCAGTCGGTGTTACGCATTTCGGCCAATCCGAGATGTGCATATTCGTCTTCAAGGTTGTTGCCCAAAGCAAATGTCTTGGTTTTTGGATCATAGGTATTCATTAGCGAGAACATATGTCCATATACGCCATAGTCGCTACCGTTGAGCAAATCGGAAAAGCCGAACCAACCTTTTTCTCTCATTTCCTTATAGATACTCATCTGATCTTGAGAGTTAAGGATGTTGAAATTGCTGTACGAGGGAATCAGGCGAGTGGTAAATTCGCCCGTATAGTTAAGGTGAGCCTGTCCTTGCTTGCCTTTCTTGGTTGTAACAACAATCACACCCGCCATGGCACGAGCACCATAGATAGAGGTCGCCGAACCGTCTTTCAGGATTTGGAAACTCTCGATATCATCGGAGTTCAATCCGGCGATAGCCGATGAAATAAGTGTTTCTGCATCTCCCGAAGACAAAGCGTCGGCACTGATGTCTGTAACATCTTCCATAATAACGCCGTCTACCACCCACAGAGGTTTTGAACTTCCGTAGATTGAAGTGGCACCACGCACGCGAATTTTAGGAGCTGTACCGAATGTACCGGACAAGTTTTGCACGGACACACCGGCAGAACGACCTTCCAAAGAACGGCTGATATCGGGCAAACCGCCAATCATGGCAGATGCAGCATCCACCTTGTCGGTGGCACCGGTAAAGGTTCGTCTGTCCACTTTCGACATACCAGTAACTACCACTTCTTGCAGATTGGTACCCGAAACCATGATAATAGTCATCTTTTCTTTGGGAAGAAGCACTTGTTCTTTCATGCCAATGTAGGTAATCTTCAACTTCTTGCCCTTGGGAACAATAATGGTGAAATGACCGTTAATATCGGTAACTGTTCCTCCTTTGTCGTCTACGACCACTACGGATGCCCCGACAATAGGCTCACCGTCGTCTTGGGATACCACTGTACCCGTAACTTTTGTCTGTGCCATGGCCATCCCTATCGACAGGAATAGGCAAGCAAGTACTAGTCTTAGTCTTTTTTCCATAGAACTATTTATTATGATGTTACACATATATCCTTATTTCCCGAGGTTCATTTTAAGGTTTACCAGAACCTTTATTGATAAGGATAAATAATTGAATTGTTTCCTTGCGGGTGTTATTTATTTACTTTTTGAGAAGTTTATATGATGATTGAATACTATAATGGTTTTATATTTTACATTATGTTGACATCATCCCTATTTTTGTGATATATTGCAAAATTAAGACTTTATTTTACAACTGCAAATAAAAATTTAATAAAATTATGTTTTAATATTGAATTTTCTTCTAAATGACACCTATAATACCCTATTTTGTGTTATAACGTCTTTATTTCCTTTATTTTTATGACAAAATTACATACTTCTTTAACATTGTCTTCTGCTTCTTTTCTCATTCCCCTGTTCAACCTTCTTTCTCTTTTATCTATTCTTCTTTACCATCATCTTTATTCTCCTCCCCTCTCTTTTCCCTCTTTCCGTTTATTCATATCCTCTTTTCGGCTTTTTCATCTTTTTCTTCCTGCCTATTCAGAGTGATCTGAACTGATTTAATTCTACCTTCGATTATCAACCAGTCTGAACTGACAAACAGGAGCGATGAAAATAACTCTGAGCAAGCAAAATTCAAGACTGTAGTAAACACAAAAAAGGCTGCATGAAATGATATTCACGCAGCCTGTTCTATTCTAACCGCACCCCTCTTGGGCTGACTGGCCTTATGGATTATATTCCTTCACACGTTGGCGTCTTTTGTCGTTCTTACTCAATGTGAGATAAGCGATAGGAGCCGCCACGAAGATAGAAGAAAGAGTACCTACGATAACACCAAGACTCATGGCAAAAGCGAAGCTCTGGATACTCTCACCACCAAGGAAGAGGATGCACAGCAACACGAGCAATGTAGAGAATGAGGTGTTGATGGTACGAGTCAATGTTTGGTTGATACTATCATTGAACAACGACCGGTAATCTTGCTTGGGATGCAAGCCCATATTTTCACGAATACGGTCGAAGACCACCACCTTGTCATTGATTGAGTAACCGATAACGGTAAGGATAGCACCGATAAAGGTCTGGTCAATTTCCAAAGAGAACGGCATATATCCCCACAAGAGCGAGTAAACACCCAATACCACAGTTGTATCGACAACCAGAGAGAGGGTTGAACCCAATGAGAATGCCACGTTACGGAAACGAATCAAGATGTAAAGGAAGATTGCCGCCAATGCCAACAATACGCTGATGATAGCACCATAAGTGATATCCTTAGCCACAGAAGGACCGACCTTTGTACTACTAATAATTGATCCACCCTGGCGAATATCGGGATTTTTAAATGAAACAACATCGGGTTGTGATACAAAACCTGCCTTCTTCAACGTGTTATACAAGATGGTTTCTGCTTCATCATCCACATTAGGATTGTTACTTTCAATCTTGTAGTTGGTAGAAATACGCACCGTCTTATGGTCTGTACCCAAAGCCAAAACGCTGGTGTTTGTACCGGGGAAGGCATTGGCAATCAGTCCGCGGATATCTTCAGGATGTACTTCCTTTTCAAAAGTCACCACATAGTTGCGTCCACCGGTGAAGTCGATACTACGACTCAAACCGCGTACCACAAAGCTCATAACAAAAACAGCCAACAAGATGCCCACCAAGGTGAACGACTTCTTATAGATGCTCATGAAGGGGAAGTTCACATTCTTCAACAAGTTGCGTGATACACCTGTTGTGAAAGTAAGATTCTGCCAACGTCCTTTTTCCAATTGCTTGGTATAAATAAGACGTGTGAGATAAACCGCAGTGAAGAACGAACAAACAATACCGATAATCAAAGTGGTAGCAAAGCCACGGATAGGACCGGTACCGAATACATACAAGATAATACCGGTAATGATACTGGTCAAGTTAGAGTCAAGAATAGCAGAGAAAGCATTGCCATAACCTTCGTTAAGAGCTTGCTTCAAGCCTTTACCCAAGCCCAATTCTTCTTTTGTACGCTCGTAAATCAACACGTTGGCATCAACCGCCGTACCCAATGAAAGCACCATACCCGCAATACCCGACATGGTAAGAGCCGCCTGGAATGAAGTCAAGATACCTAAAGTAAAGAAGAGGTTGACAACCAATGCACCGTTAGCCATCATACCGGGTATGAAGCCATACATCATCACCATGTAGCACATCAACAATACAAAGGCGATTACAAACGATACAACACCCTGTTGAATGGACTGAGCACCCAATGTAGGACCTACCACTTCTTCCTGAACGATACGGGCAGGAGCAGGCATACGTCCCGACTTCAAGGTGTTAGCCAGGTCTTTAGTATCTTCGATGGTGAAGTTACCGGAGATAGACGACTGGCCACCGGCAATCTCGCCATTAACACGAGGAGCACTATAAACGGTGTTATCCAATACGATAGCGATGGCTTTACCAACATTAGCCTTGGTCAAAGCAGCCCAACGACGAGCACCATCAGAGTTCATCGTCATGCTTACTTCGGGTTGTCCGGACATGCTATTAAACTGATCAGAAGCGTTGGTCACAACATCACCTTCCATAGGAGCACGTCCTGTGGTGGTGGTTACTTTAAGAGCGTGAAGCTCGTAATAATTCTTAACGGTCAAACCATCGGCAGGCTTAGCACTCCAAAGCAACTTCATGTCTGCAGGAATGATTTGCTTAGCTTCTGCCGAACGGAGCAATTTGCCCACTTCAGCGGTGTCGCGAACGTTGGCATAACCCACTACGCTCAACGATTGACCACCTGTCACTTGTAAAATGGCCAAAAGAGGATGTTGCTTTTTAGCTGCTTCCAACTGTGCATCGTTCTTTTCTTCAACAGCAGCATTCTCTGTTTTTGCTGTGGGAAGTTTAAATTTAGGAGCTGCTGCCGGCTTTGTTTCAGCAGCTTGAGCTGCAGTATCTACAGCAGTGGTATCAGTTTGGCCGGCATTTGCCAAACGAGTATCAAGCTGTGTGAGATAAGGCATCACCTCAGCAGAGTTGTAAGTTTCCCAGAATTCCAAGTTGGCAGAACCCTGCAATAACTTACGAACACGCTCGGGTTCGCGTACACCGGGCATTTCCACCATGATACGACCTTCCTGTCCTTCCAACTTCTGAATGTTGGGCTGTACCACACCAAACTTGTCGATACGGGTACGAACAACAGTAAACGAGTTATCGATGGCAGCTTTCACTTCCTCACGCAACACTTTTTCCACTTCAGCGTCAGTGCTTTGAGGATTAACCTTGCCTTGCAACTGTTGTGTAGCAAAGATTTCAGCCAACTTTCTTCCGGGAGCATTTTGCTTGAATTGCTTCAAGAAAAGTGAGATAAAGTCTTTTTGGCTGGCTTCTTCTTCGGCTTTAGCCATCTCAATAGACTTGGTGAAAGCCACATCAGTCTTGTGGTCTGCCAATGTTTCTACCACATCAGGCACACTAACCTCAAGAATAACGTTCATACCACCCTTCAAATCGAGGCCCAAACCGATTTGTGTTTCCAAACACTTTTGGTAAGAATAAATACCCAGATACTTGACTGAGTCTTTGTAATTCTGCTGTGCAATAGGGTCTTTGAGCTTAGCGGCTTGTTTGTCGTAATAGCTGGTAGCAGCTGAGAACGACAGGTAGAAGATACTTGCAAGCGTCAACAAGACAGCAGTTACAATTACGATACCTTTGTTTTGCATTTTAATTTATTTTTATTTTTTATTGTTTTTCGTCAATAATATACCCTGCAAAGATAATTATTTTTTTAGCATTACAAAAAAAAATGTAATGCTTTATTACCCTAACCCCTTATTTATCATGGTTTTTGAGGTATGTAATAACAGGATAATGGTCAGAAATCTTGATAGATTTATCAACCATGGTGTTATAAGATTGCCAATGAGGAGATATCAATATATGGTCGATACGCACATAAAGTCGACTTTGATGGAAGGTTACACCCACACCATTGCCCGACTCCACGAAGGCATCGCGAAGCTGTCGGGTGAGTTTACGATGGGTATATGAGATGGGGCCATCGTTGAAATCGCCACATAATATCATCCTTTCACCGGCATGCTCCTCAATATAACGTGCCACAACATCCACCTCCTTTGCCCGCTCTTGACTTGCTCCGTTGAGCCTGCTTACCAACCGGCGTGAGGTATTCGTCACCGAATCGGCTTTCAATCGTTCATCGAAGAGATTATTAAAGCTTTTCCTCTCTTCGGTCGACAAGCCTGTCGAGAGTAAGTGGGTGTTAATAACGGTTACTGTATCTGTATCTATTTTCACACGATATGCCACACTGAGAGCATCCGAATGTTCATAGGCAATGGGTTCAGTATGCAGAATGGGATACTTGCTATAAAGCACCAAATGGTCGAGTGTACCGGGAACATCCACCCCGCTATGATAAGGATAGTGTCTGTTCATCTCCTTTTCCACCTTGGCCTGCAAATGTTCATAAGGCACTTTACCTTCTTGCAGACAAAGGATGTCGGCATCTTGCTGTTCAATATACTTCAGCAAACTATCGATATTCTCCCCTTTCTCGTCCCACCCCAAAAAGAGATGCACATTATAGCTCATCACCTTGATGGCATCGGCCGGTGCTTCGTGGGGGAAGTTAAAGGGTATATAGGTACGCACGGGCGTGTAAGCCAAGAGCAAACCAGCGATGGGAAGGATACACATACGCAGCTTCATCACAGTCCAAAACACAAGGAAGCCAACATTGACGGCTAATACCAAGGGGAAAGTCAGGCCCACAAACGAGAGCGTAGGAAAGCTGGCAGGATGAAAGCTACCCGAATAGCCCACACCCAATAATAGCAAGATGGCTACCACATTGCTGACTGCCAATATACGAAAGGTTATTTTTTTGAGGATTTGCATAAAAAATCACATAGGGCGTATAGAGTCCATAAGGCAAATAAGCATATAATCAATGCCTCTTGTCCCACTCCTTGAAAGCCGGAGATTGCTGTCCGCAGCTTTACAGCGAAGAAATTAAAAATCGCTGTAAAGCAAAGCAATGATTGTGGCGAGGAGGCCCTCTTCTTCCCTTTTTCTCTTTTCTATCTTTTATTACTCTGATCAAACAATCTTTGCTTTTCTTCTCTCGACAAACTGTCATAACCGCTTCGGCGTATCTTATCGAGTATGGCATCGATAGCAGCTTGTTCTGCTTGTTTACGAGCATTCGCCTCCCAGTCGCTCTCTCTTTGAGGAGGAGTTTGTGAGCGTGTCGGTTCTTCGCCTTTGGTGGCTTGCGTCCACGCATCCTTCATTTTGTCAAAGACATGACCGGTGTTCATACCTGCCCTTCCGACGTATGGATTGCGTCGCCAATAACGTATCAGCAAGTAGCCGAAGAGCATTCCACCCAAGTGGGCTAAGTGAGCGACATTACTATTTTGGTTCGACATCGCCATAAACAGCTCGATACCTGCATATATCATCACAAAATACTTTGCCTTGATGGGTACAGGGAGGGGGAATATAAATATTTTATTCTCGGGAAAGAGCATACCAAACGCCAGCAAGATACCGTAAACGGCCCCCGACGCACCCACCGTTGTCAAACCGTTGAGCTGTTCAGCCCCTTGTCGCATCACAGCAACAGCCTCCCAGGGCGACAGGGCATATTGGGCATTTAAATCCATATAGATGCTCACAAACTGTGCCAACTCTTGCATCAAGCCGGCACCCACACCGCAGGCAATATAATAAAAGAGAAACTTTTTTGAACCCCACACACGTTCTACCACCACGCCAAACATCCAAAGGGCAAACATATTAAAGAATATATGCGTAAAGCCGGCGTGCATAAAAAGATAGCTCACCAATTGGTAAACACGAAAATCGGATGCCATCAAGAAATGAAGTCCTAAGAGGTTGTTCAAGTCTACCCCTGTTGTTTGCTTCAACACCACCATACCCAGGTAGGCGATCAGATTAAGAATAAGAAGATTTTTTGTAACTGTCGGTAAATGCCCCATCTGTTATATTGATAAAAAATAAAATCTAAAATTATACACTGCAAAAGTAATAAAAAACAAGCCAAAACCTCCTATTTATCGTCCTTTTATCATTATTTTGGCATTGAATAGATATTTTTTTACTCATTTTGTTTGATTTATCGGATGAAAAGTCTATATTTGTCCCATCAATAGGGGCTTCAACACGCTTTAAGCACCTATTTTACGACTAAAGGCATATACATTTTTTTATATTATAGATTATGAATAAGACAGAATTGATCGAGAAGATTGCAGCAGGTTCAGGTTTGAGCAAGGCTGATTCAAAGAAAGCGTTGGACGCATGTGTTGAAGCTATCAAGGGTGCATTGGTTGACGGTGATAAGGTTCAACTCGTTGGCTTCGGTACTTTCAGTGTTAACGAACGTCCTGCACGCGAGGGTATCAACCCTGCAACAAAGCAAAAAATCGCTATTGCCGCTAAGAAGGT
>JALEWR010000243.1 GCA_022783515.1 Prevotella sp. | reverse complement strand
AAAAGATGTTGTGATAATTGGTGGGTGTTGTTGCTGAAAAATGCAGCTTCTTTTTTAAAGGCAACGACATACAAATTTAATTTTATAAGCAACGACAGACACAACAGTTCACGAATCTAATGCATAAGTATTATTTATTGTGATAATTTGTGTATGTCGTTGCTTAAAATTATGAATGGCTATGTGTGTATTGCTGCTTAAAAAATGTTTTAAGTATAGCCAGAAGAAGGAAGAGTTACGAGAAAAGGAGAGATGTCAATCATTTCAACTATGTTTATTTGTGCAATTCATTTATTTTCAGTAATTTTGCAACGTTCAAACACGAATGTTGTCTATTATGGTTCTTTTCCACTTTTTCAAAAAGTGCGTTTTTGAGCCATGGGCATAACCCAAACAAGTTTGATGCTGCACATTTGGCTTAACAAAACGTTCTTTTATCGTTCCTCAAAAGTGCGTTTTCCCACCATGGCATAGTTAAAACAAGTTTGACACTGCTCATTTGGCTTAACAAAAACGTTGGTTGGCAACGGCTGGTTGAACAAAACAATAGCACTTTTCAAGACAGAACGCGAAAAGAGCAAGTAATAATAGATTTAAATTAAGTTTGAAGACATTTGAAGAATTAGGCGTAAGCGAAGAGATTCGCCGTGCCATTGAGGAGATAGGTTTTGAACAACCTATGCCCGTACAAGAAGAAGTGATTCCCTATTTGTTGGGAAATGGTAATGATGTAATTGCTTTGGCACAGACAGGAACAGGTAAAACTGCCGCATATGGCATTCCTGTGTTGCAGAAAGTAGACCCCCGTAGAAAAGAAACGCAAGCTCTTATCCTGAGTCCCACTCGTGAACTCTGCTTGCAAATTGCCGACGACTTGGCAGATTTTTCCAAATACATCGATGGCTTACATGTGGTACCCGTATATGGTGGTGCGTCGATAGAGATGCAATGTCGCCAGCTACGCAAGGGTGCTCAAATCATCGTGGCTACACCCGGACGTCTTATCGACCTGATGAAACGTGGCGTGGCACGTCTCGAGGCTGTGAACAATGTGGTGCTGGACGAGGCTGACGAGATGCTGAACATGGGCTTTACCGAAAGTATCAACGCGATATTTGAAGGTGTGCCATCCGACCGCAACACACTGCTCTTCTCGGCTACAATGAGCAAAGAAATTGAAAAAATTGCCAAAAGTTATCTGCACAACTACAAGGAGATTGTGGTGGGTAGTCGTAACGAGGGTGCAGAGAAAGTGAACCATATTTACTATATGGTGCATGCCAAGGATAAATATCTGGCATTGAAGCGTTTGGTGGACTTTTATCCACGCATCTTCGCCATCATTTTCTGTCGTACCAAGGTGGAAACGCAAGAGATTGCCGACAAGCTGATACGCGACGGATATAACGCAGAGGCTCTGCACGGCGACTTGAGTCAGCAACAACGCGACCTCACGATGCAGAAATTCCGCAACCATAACGTGCAATTCCTCGTGGCTACCGATGTGGCCGCCCGCGGTTTGGACGTAAACGATCTGACTCACGTTATCAACTACGGATTGCCCGATGATATCGAGAGTTATACTCACCGAAGCGGTCGTACAGGTCGTGCCGGAAAGAAGGGAACATCAATTGCCATCATCCACACTCGCGAACGCTCTAAGGTAAGGGAAATAGAAAAGATTATCCAGAAAGAATTTGTTGACGGCACCTTGCCTTCGGCAAAGGAAATTTGCAGTAAGCAGCTCTTTAAGGCGATGGACGAGATTGTGAAGGTGGACGTCAACGAGGAGGAGATTGCTCCTTTCCTCGACGATATCAACCGCCACTTTGAGTTCATCGACAAGGAAGACATCATCAAAAAGATGGTGAGCATGACCTTCGGTCGTTTCCTCGAATATTATGCCAATGCTCCCGAAATAGAAAAGCCATCGGCTCGTCGCAACGAGCGTGAGAGCGGACGTGGACGCAACGAGCGAAATGGCGGTCGCGGAGAACGAGGCCAGCGTCGCAATCGTGGTGCGGAAGCGGGCTACAAGCGTCTGTTCATCAACTTGGGTAAGGACGATGGTTTCTATCCCGGAGAGGTGATGCAGTTCTTAAACAAAAACGTGAAAGGTCGCCAGAGTGTGGGACATATCGACCTCTTAAGTAAGTTTTCGTATATCGAAGTGCCTGAAAGCGATGCACAACGCGTGATGAAGGCTGTCAACGGTGTGGTCTATAAGGGTCGCGAGGTGCGTTGTAACGAAGCCGAAGAGGCGGGTCATGGTCGTGGAAACGGCAGTGAGAGAGGCAACGACAGAGGCGGCAGACGCAGCGACAGACCCGGAAGTGGCAGAGGCTATGCCAACGAAGGCAGCAAACGAGGCGGCGAATATGGCGGAAAACGAGGCAAGAAGGCGTCGTACGGACACGAAGAAATGGTGGACACAGGCGACTGGCGTCAGTTTTTCCAAGGAAACAACAACAAGAAACTGAAAGGTGCCGAACCGGATTTCTCGGAAGAGGGATGGGCAAGACGCAAGCCGAAAAAATAACACCTCCCTCCCCGCAGGAAAGAGGAGAAAGAAAACCCCAACGAAACTTCATAAAAAAGGAGATTGGGATAAAAACAAAAAGGGGATGTATCCGTTTGGATACATCCCCTTTTCCTATGCCAATATAGATAATGAAGATGTGTGCTTTTAATTCTTATCTTGCATCAAAAGCAGGCTAATCGCAGGGTAAAAGGATACCTATCAGCTTGTAAAAAGATAACTATTGCATCGCGAAAGGATAACAATCAGAGGCTGAAAGGATAGCAATCAGAAGCTGAAAGGATAGCAATCGCCAGGTAAGAGGATAGCTTTGACAACACAATACAGTCTGTTTTGCAAAGCAATATAGACTAAAATTCAAAGCATTTCAGTCTGTTTTGAGCAACAACTCAGCCTCTTTTACTGCAACAAACCATTAATTCTGCAACGACAAACCATTAATTCTGCAACGACATACACTACTCTTCACGATATTATCAAGAAGACTTATGAGGTAATAACATAAAAGATGTGGTGGGAAGTGGTATTGT
>JALEWR010000214.1 GCA_022783515.1 Prevotella sp. | reverse complement strand
TATGAGAATACCAATATTGCGATACTTCAACTGCCACACAATGTGCTGGATATCTTCCACGGCAATGGGGTCTACACCTGCAAAGGGTTCGTCGAGCATAATAAACTTAGGGTCAATAGCCAGACAACGGGCAATCTCGGTACGACGACGCTCACCTCCGGAAAGTTGGTCGCCATTATTCTTACGCACCTTACCCAGTCGGAATTCGCGAATCAAACTTTCCAGTTTCTCCAGCTGATAGCTGCGTGGCTTGCCTGTCATTTCTAAGACCGACATGATGTTGTCTTCTACCGACATCTTGCGAAACACGCTTGCCTCTTGTGGCAGATAGCCGATGCCTGCACGAGCACGCTTGTAAACAGGGAAACGTGTAATTTCTTGATCGCCCAAGAAGATGTGTCCGTCGTTGGGGATGACCAAGCCGGTTGTCATATAAAAAGAGGTGGTTTTACCTGCCCCATTAGGGCCAAGCAGTCCCACAATCTCTCCTTGCTTCACGTTAAAGGAAACATCGTTCACCACGGTGCGTTTACCGTATTTCTTTACCAATCCTTGTGTACGCAACACAAGGGTTTCGGTGGTATTCTCTATGTTATTGTTCTCTGTCGACATGCGTTCTTTTTGAAATCAGCAACACCAATAATGCCGCCTCGCTTGTAAATCAAATACAAAGATAAGCATTTCGCCGCATATTAAGCTGATGGGGTGATGAGTTTTTGGATGGATGCGGCAACAAATATGTTTAGCAACGACACACACAACTCTTCACAACATGCAGGTTCATCACTAGTATTTTATCACTAACATCTAATCCCTGACACTTAGACTTAGTCTTAAGATGAAGGGAGAGTGACGAAGAATTGGTAGGTCTGTGATGAAGAGTTGGTAGAATGAGACGTGTTAAAACTGCAAGTGGTAGTCTCGAATAAGAGAAAAATGTTGATACGTTTATAGGGAGTGGGTGATGAAACATGGGCTTACGACCAACCTTCATCAGTCTCGTCGCTACCATCGCCATTGTTACCATTTTGAAAATCCTCGATATTTCCTTCTTGTATCTTTACGGGTTTGGAAGGTGAAACCGTCCGTAGTTGACAGAAATCGTCTGCCGTAGTGAAGGTAAGGCTGATGGGACTTGTATATATTTTCTTCATTGCTTATTTTTTGTCTATGAGAGTTCAAATCTCTGATTTGTTTCTGAATGCACTTTTTTATTGAGGCATTGTATAAGTTTTGGGATTGAGATTGACGATGGCATGTGTCAAGTCGCCATCCTCACGGGCATAGTTGAATATAAGTATACCGCACGATTTTAAACCTTTATTTTGGTTGATGTAATCTACGATGTAGGGGTCAATTCGTGCCGCTTGTACACTAGGCCATGACCCTCCCAGAGGGCCGGTGTTGCTGGTAAAGCCAAAGTGTAACACCTTTGTTTGGTCCTTATACGCTTGGTCTGCCGATTGAATAAACTCTTTTACATAATCAATTTTTTTGTTGCTGCCGGTCTTATATACATCCTGCACATGAATGTTTGCTTGGGGAGTGCCATTGAAGAGTATCTGATTGTCGAATACTGTATTGTCTCTCCAAGTGTAGATATAGCCACTTGGTCCGCTAAATTCGCGGTTACGACTGATAACAACCATCTTGCCACGCACTTCTCCTAAGGTCATATCCTTGTGATAAGCTCCTGCCATCATGTTGGCAATTGTCGGGTCATTACGAACTTCGTGCTGGAAGCGGTCCAAGAACTCGATAGATAGAGATTGATTTTCCAACTTTATAGTCATCATTACCGTTTCCGAAGGGTTTTCTGTCAAGAAGTTGCGAACCACAGCCAGTACATCTCGTTCTAAGTTTTTTCCTAGACGATAGCTGCCATGGCGTAATTCCAATTCGCCATTCTCTAGCGATACGCGAATGTCTAGGAAACGAATGCCACTTTCTAGCTGTTTCTGTATGGAGAGGTATTGGCATTTTACCCATTCTATACCGTGGTCGGCCCCACTATCGTGGGTTCCGGGTATTGATATCTTATATAGAGGCAGGTTGTCGGGCAGGTTGGCCATCCAGTTTTTTAGTGTTATCTCTGGCTTTTTCAAGTTGATATAACGTGTATAGGAAACTCCATTCTTGGGGAAAGAAGTGCTGTTGATTTCTGCTATAGGCTTTTCGTAAAGGGCTTTCATCCAATAAGGAATGCTGGCAGGATCTACCGACTGAGGCAGTGTTAAGAATACCTGTGTGGTATAGGCATCGGTTTGTTGTGTCATCTCTTTGCCTACATTGGTGGCTGGCATGACCCATACGGGGAAGAAGGGAGATAGCTGTGAAGGCTTGGCTGCGATTCCCTTGTTGCCGTTGAGCGACATGGTTACGCTTTTTGCCAATTTGTTGCCTTTGCCATCGGTGTTCACATCGTTTGTTCCGTCGTTATGCACCCAAGTGTCCATAAAGTCGGTTGCAGCTTCTGCACGTCCGCCCATCTTGCTCAAATCGTAATATCCTTTGATTCCAAATGAGTTGGATAGAGTCTTGTTGTCTTTGCCTTTTAGGATGATTTCTCCCACGGGTATGTCTGAGTCGCTTTGATTGCGCAGGGCATAGCGGAAGATTGTACCTTGCGGTTTGAAATGAAACTGCATGGTGTCGATAACAGTGGGGTGAAACTCTTGCCAATTGCTGGTAAAAGGAACGCTAATCTCTTTTGTTTCGCCCGCATTGGCAGCTGTAAGTTGTGATGCTGACTCAAAGTTGATGCGTTGCAGATCTTCGCTGGTTGTTCCTTCTATAATATGGCCAATATACCATTTCCCGGGTGTTTGGTCTTGTGGATATGCCATTCGTATGTTCTCTAAGGTTGACGATAGCTTTCTCTTGGCTGCATCCACTTGCCATGTGACAGGCAGAACGGTTGGAGGAATAAGCGTATTCTCATTGCGAATCACGGCTACACCTTGCATGGGGGTACTGTTAAGTTGTAGTTTTGGGGCGGCAGTAGTGCCTTCAAAAGTGAAAGCTGCACGCGTGGGCGACTCCAAGTTGGCTGCAAGATGGATTGTTACGGGTGCAGTGTAATTGCCGCGAGTGTTATATCCTTGTTGCTGTTGGGACTCTTCGTGCCAGTTGTCATTTTGACATGATGAGGTAATAAGGGCAATAAATAAAGGTAAAATATTTGTCACTTGGAATCGCTTGATCCAAGTGCGTAAGTTATGATAAGGATGCATTGGTAAAATAACGATAATTATAAACTACTTATTTTTTCTTTCTTTTACTGTTGAGATGATGGGGGCGGGAACAGAGGAAAATATCGCTTATTCTTTCTCTTTGTCTTCTGCGGCCTATAATACCTTAATTCTATAAAAGTAGTGCAAAGTTACGCGGGAAAGGTTCATTTTCCTTTTTTGTTAACAGTTAAATATTTGTAGATTTGGTTAACAATATTGAATTAATCTAAAAATAAAGGTTTAAAGTGTGCTAGCACCTCATATTACTTCACATAATCAAGGGTAATATCTTCTTTTGAAAAACGGGAACAGAAGATATTGCCCTTGATAGTTGATCCATTTGTTGTGAGAGTTGTGTGTGGGGGCAAGCAAACGGTGCGTGTCGTTGTCTGAAATAAATTATCGTCTTGCAAACGGTAGCATATCTTGTGCAGCAAAGCCCCCAAAACTGATGCTACTTATGTTTGATTGCTAAGTGGATGCCATCAGGCTCGATGGTGATGAGCCGGCGTTTATATAAGTCGCCAATTGCCTTTTTATAAACTTTTTTACTCACCTCGAAGGTCTGTTGTATCTCTTTCGCCTCGCTCTTGTCGCCCAAGTGGCAGAAGCCTTGATGGTTTTGCAGATATTGCAAGAGTGTTTCGGCAAAGTCGGCAGTGTGCCGGCGTCCTGTGGGTTGCAAACTTACATCAATCTTGCCGTCAGGACGGATGGCCGAAATATAGCCGCACATGCGGTCGCCCGTCTTAATCGACTTAAAGACCTGACTGCGATATACCAGACCGGCATATCGGTTGTTTACGATGACCTTAAAGCCTAAGTCGGTGGGTTGCCATACGAGCAGGTCTACTTCGTCGCCTGCTTGATATGGGGGGAATTCTTTTGCCATATAGCGTTCAACCTTTGCCGATGCCATGATGCGATAACTATCTTCGTCTACATGCACATGAACCAGATGCCGTTCGCCTTGTCGCATCTTATTCTTCTGCTCGCGGAAAGGACAGAAAAGGTCTTTCATTAATCCCCAGTTGAGAAACGCCCCATATTCGTTTACCCATGACACTTCCAAGCAGGCAAAGTCACCCACTTTTGCCAAAGGTTGTTCGGTGGTTGCCACCAGCCGCTCTTCTTGGTCGAGATAAATAAAAACCTCTAACTCGTCGCCCGTCTGGCAGCCTTGTGGCACATAGCGTTTGGGCAACAATATCTCTTCGCCTTCACCTCCATCAAGATAAAGTCCGAAATCCACTTCTTTCACCACTTTAAGGTGGTTATAATCGCCTAATTTAATTGTATTCATAAGAAGAAAAAAGGACCGAAGTCCATCGACACTCAAACCTCCCCCCCCCAATCCATTGCTTTCCCTCGCTGTAGCAATAGCACCCTTTGGCTCTAAGGAAGAGAGGGTATGACAGAAGGAAGTTGAACGATATTTAATTATTTTGTTATTCTAATATTGCTGTAGAACCATTTAACACATCACTATTGAAGTTTTCCTCTTTGAGGAACCCCTCCGTGGTTTTCTTCCCGTCTATGGAAGGGTTGGAGGAGGCTTTTTCTATCCTCCCATCCCTCAAATGGATGGTACGGTCGGTTAGAGATGCTAGTTCTTCGTCGTGCGTAACGATGACAAAGGTTTGTCCCATTTTATCACGCAGGTCGAAGAAGAGTTGGTGCAATTCGGCTTTATTCTGAGTGTCCAAGCTACCCGAGGGTTCATCCGCCAAGACCACGGCTGGCGAATTGACCAAAGCACGAGCCACAGCCACACGCTGCTTCTCACCACCCGATAACTCGTTGGGTTTATGTGCTGCACGGTCCGCCAAACCTAAAAAAGTGAGCAACTCCATGGCTCTTGCTTTTGCATCGGCTGTTTTCTTTCCTGCGATATAAGCCGGCATCATCACATTTTCTAATGCGGTGAATTCGGGTAAAAGCTGATGAAACTGGAAGACAAATCCTAATCTGCTGTTACGAAACTTGCTCAGTTGTGCTGACGATAGTGACATGACATCCACACCGTCAATCATCATACTGCCCGAGTCGGCTCGGTCGAGTGTTCCCATGATTTGCAGGAGAGTGGTCTTACCGGCTCCACTGGGGCCTACAATACTCACCACCTCACCGGGGTTGATGGTGAGATCGATGCCTTTCAACACCTCTAAGGTGCCAAAACTTTTGGTTATTCCTTTTATATCTATCATATATTCTCCTCTTCTTCTTCATTATCATCATACACCTGTGCATGTTGTTCTGCCGTGAGCATCGTCCATGCTTGTTTGGCTTTAAAGAACCACTCTTTAATGATATCGTATGCACTCTTGTCCTCTTGATATCGAGGCTCGGCAAAGGTGATGGTTTCTATATCGTCGCCATATTGGTCGGGGAAGATGATAAGTAGGTTATTGCCACGGAAATGCTCTGTCAACTCTTCGGGGAGTCGGTCGAGAGCCGTTTTATACGAGATGGTACCCTTACGGGCTGTTACTACTACAAACAAATGGTCATCAGCAATGGAATTGGCCAAGGTGGGCAACTCCGCCCAATGAGTCATAGAGTTGAGTTCAAAACGCACGTTGGGATGGCGGTTTTGCAGATATTGCCCGATGAGTTCGTTGGTGTCGTTGCGTCCGTGGAAAATCATCCTGCATTCAATATTCTCGCCCACTCGTGCCAAACGCTCCAACCATCTATAGAAGCCTACTTCATATTGGGCTCGCGATGGTACTGCCACCTGAATGCGACGGATGGTGTTGAAAGGTTGTTTCACCCTTGCCATCGTGATTTGACGACATAAGCCTGTGAAGAGATTTTGATGAAAATCGCCCCAAAAGCGTGGAGAGAGGTCTTTGTGGGTGTGTAGGCCGATGATGATTTCGGATGCCTCAAACTCGTCGAAGGCGTGTTTAATGCCACTGGCAATATTATTGGAGATACGCACCTGTGTACGCATCATCACACCCATCGAATTAGCCAGACTCGTCATATTGTCTAATAGTCGGCGCCCTTTTTCCAAGTTTGTCTTTGTCTCTTCGTCTTCATACACCACATTGATGCCCACCAAACCTCGATTGAGCTTAGGATTACGCATCATCAAAGCCAAATTCATCAAGCTGTCGGCAATATCGGGATAACGCATCGGCACAAGAATACTCTCGTCGTCGGTCTCTTCCTTGTCTTCTGCAGCCTCACGAGTACGCAATACCATACGCTTGGCGGCATTCTCTGTAGAGAACGAGCTAAAGATACAGGTGACTAAGATGAGAATAATGGTGCCGTTGAGGACATCGTCGTTGAGCAGACGCTGTCCGTCGGGCATGATAAGATGATAACCCACCAACACGGCCGCCAGCGTTGCACCTGCCTGGGCATTACTCAGACCGAATATCATTTCACGTTCCAAAGCCCGCAGCCCGAATATCTTTTGTGTTGCCCACGAAGCAATCCACTTGCTCGCCAACGCCACAATAATCATAGTCGTGGCCACCTTTATCGTTCCCCATCCGTTGAAAAGCAGACGAACATTGACCAACATACCTACACCTATTAAAAAATAAGGTATAAAGACGGCATTACCCACAAATTCCAGGTTGGTCATCAGTCGCGATACCTTAGGTACATAGCGGTTCAATACCAGCCCCGTGAGGAAAGCTCCGAGGAGACCTTCCAACTCGATAATCTCCATGATGATAGCTCCTAAAAAGGTAAGTGCCATCACAAAGATAAACTGTATGACACTACCTTCATAGCGTTTAAAAAAGGTACGGGCCATACGGGGGAAGTAATAGATGATAATGCCAAACACCACAGCAATCTTCAATAGCATCCAAAACCAATAAAAGCCTGTAAGATTGCCTTTAAACGACCCCACAACTATCGCCAAGACAAGCAAGGTGAGGGTGTCGGTGATGGCGGTTGCTCCTACAGCTATTGTTACACTCCGCTCTTCCGACAGACCAAACTTCATCACAGTGGGGTAGGTGAGGAGGGTGTGCGAGGCATACATACTGGCCAGGAGAATGGACGTGAGCATGCCATATTGCAGCACATAGAAGTTGAGATAATAGCCAATAATCATAGGGAAGGCAAATGCTAAGATGCCATGGGTGACGGTTTTCGTCTTGTTGTTGCGAAAGTTCTCCATGTTCATTTCCAAACCTGCCAGCATCATGATAAAGTAGAGTCCTACGTTGCCAAAAATCTGAAACGAACTGTCTTTCTCTAATAAACCGAACCCGTGAGGACCAACCACTACACCCGCCAAAATCATGCCAATGATATGTGGCACACGAAGTTTGCTCATCACTATTGGGGTCAATAGAATGATAAGCATCACAACAAAGAATATCAATGTCGGGTCGGTTATAGGAAAGAAATGCTCGAAGTGCTTCATAAAACGATAATCATTGCCTTTTGTTATGCAAAGTTGCAAAAAAAATACCATAATTATCCTATATCAAGCGAAAAGTTGTAAATTTGTGAGAATTTTGTGAGAAATGTGGCAATAATGGGTATGAACCGGTATGGCGACAGAGATTCTCTCTGCAACGTGATTGTGGTTTTAGGCAACGACACTCACAACTCTTCACAACAACAATGAATAAAGATGTTGTCTTATGTTTGCGTGTCGTTGCAAAAAAAAACTCGTTGCAGGAAAGTTGCTGTAGAGCATGGAAGTTATTGCAGGATTGCATCAACTCAAAAACTCATCAACTTAAATAATTCAACAACTTAAAATACAAAACATGAAAGTAGCTATTGTAGGTGTTAGCGGAGCGGTAGGACAAGAGTTCCTTCGCATCCTCGACGAGAGAAATTTCCCTATGGACGAACTGGTACTCTTCGGATCGGAACGCAGTGCAGGTAGAACCTATACCTTTAAAGGTAAGGAATACG
>JALEWR010000204.1 GCA_022783515.1 Prevotella sp. | reverse complement strand
GTCGACACCGATGTTGATGGTAGTGTCTTGTGCCAATAGGCGGGCAATTTCTATTATTACCGCTACTCCGCTTGCCCCATCGTTTGCCCCATCAATGGGCTTTTTCCAGTTGGTACTGTCGGCATCGTTGTCTGCCCAGGGACGGGTGTCCCAGTGAGCACACAGCAAGATACGTTTCTTTGCTTGTGGGTTGTGTTGCGCAATGATGTTTCGGCTTTTGAGAATAGTGCCGTCGTAAGCCTTGAGGTCGGCATATTGATTGGTTACTTCACAACCATAGTCTTTCATTTTTTGAGCTATCCACTCGCCACATTTATCGTGTGCCGGACTATTCATTGTGCGTGGTCCGAAGTCGCATTGTGTTTGGATAAAGGAAAAAATTGAGTCGGCATTCACCTCAGGGCCGATAGCCTGCACCATTTCTTCCTCTTCTGTTTTTAATGATTGATGACTCTTTATTTGATTCATCAGCGGACCGAAGCCGATGGCAGCAATAATGCCCACTGCAATAGTTGATAACATGATATTTTTCTTTTTCATATAATGTCTATTTTCCTTTTTGCACCTCTTCCATTACTCTCAGCCAGTTGCCTCCCCATATTTTTTCGATGTCTTGTTGGCTGTACTTGCGTTTGAGCAGGTGTCGTGTTAAGTTAATCATTTCTGATGAGTTGGCGAGTCCTCTTATACCCCCATCGCCATCGAAGTCGGTACCAATACCCACATGGTCAATGCCCATGACGCGTATGGCATGTTCTAAATGCTCGATGGCATGCATGATATGTGCCTCTGTTCGCTGTTGTAAAAAGCCGTGGTAGAAGGTGATGTGTACCACTCCACCCTTCTTTGCCAATGCTCGCATTTGGTCGTCGGTGAGATTGCGTGGAACATCGCACAAGGCTTTACAATTGCTATGACTGCACACGATGGGATGACTGCTGATGTCGAGGGCATCGTAGAAGCTCTTCTCGCCTCCATGACTGAGGTCTACCATGATGCCATGGCGGTTCATTTCTTCAATGACCTTTGCTCCAAACGAACTCACGCCATTGTGTGTGTTGCATCCTCTGGCACTGTCGCAGATGTCGTTATCGCCGTTATGACACAATGTTATATAGGTTACGCCACGTTGTGCAAAGTGCTTGACGTTGGCGATTTGATGGTCGAGAGCCAATCCGTTTTCGATAGCAAAGACGATGGACTTGCGGCCTTCTCGTTTGTCTTTGTACATATCGGCCGGCGTACGGGCAATGCTTAGATAAGTCTTGTTTTTGTTGACGATGTCTTCTATCTTGTCGAAGATAAGATTGGCATAGTCGAAAGGTGTCTTTACGTCGAATGCAACCTTGGAAGAGAACAATTCGCCCATCTTCGGTTGCGGCAGATAAGCCACCATACTCACAGCATCTTGTCTGCCTTCCTCCATCTTGTGCATGTCTACAAGGATGCGTGGGTCGCGATGATCGAAGTTGACATTTTGTGGAAAGAACATCGGAGTGTCGCAATGCGTGTCGAGTATGAGTGTTTTCTTGTGCAGCTGTTTGGCTTCGCGGAAGATGTTAGCTTGTTTTACGAGCCATTGAAAGAGTTTTAATCCCTGTTCTTCCATCCATTCTGCATGCCACTGCACACCCATCATAGGCTTGTATTCGCTGCTTTCGATAGCCTCAATCACACCATCGGGCGATGTAGCTGTTGTGCGGAAACGTTTTCCGGGGTCGGCTACGGCTTGATGATGAAACGAGTTGACATATATCTTTTCTTGTTGATATATCTCGTAGAGCATCGATTCGGTTGCGATGTGGATACTGTGTGTCGCCTCGTCTTTAGGGGCATCTTGCGAATGTTTGATAAGAGGCAAGGGTCGGTTTGTGGCATCTTGTGCAGTGTTATTGTTATTCTCTGCCGCTATTTTTTTATTTTTCCATGCCTCGTCAATGTCTTGATGCACGCTACCATCCAAAGCTGCCGCCATCATCTGCATACCTCGACAAATGCCCAAGACAGGAATCTGTCGGTTATATGCCAGACGAATGGTGAGGAGTTCGGGTAAATCGCGTGTCGAATTGATGTGATGCAATGCTTTGGAGGGTTCTTCTCCCACCCAAAGAGGGTTGAGGTCGGCTCCTCCGGTGAGCAATAGGGCGTCAATGTTGTCTAATAAATTGATGATGACATGCTTGTTGTTAACCGGTGGTATGAGGATGGGGATACCGCCGGCTTCAACCACTTGCCGGTAGTATCTGTCTGCCACGAGAGCATTGCTATCGCTGTAATTGGTTGTAATGCCGATAAGCGGACGACTGTCGGCTTCGGGATAACGACTATAAATATCGTCGAGATGTGATTGTAAGTGGAATGATTGCATGGGAATGATGAGAAAGGAAAAACCTCCCCCAATTCCTTCCAAGAGGGAGAGAAGCAAGCGAGACATTATCTGTAGCGTTTATAAAGCTTATAGGGCATATCATAAACTGTCGCTTGTTTGCCTCTCCCCTCCTTGGGAGGGATTGGGGAAGGTTCTTGTTAATTTAGTCTTCCACTTTCACACTTATCTCTCTTTTAATGCTTTGTTCCAATGAGATAAGTGTTTCGGTAGATACCACACCGGGTATGGTTTGTAATTGGATGTTGAGCAAATCCATCAGTTGCTCATTATCGCGTGCATATACCTTGAGCAACATGGTGTACGAACCTGTTGTGAAGTGGCATTCCACAATTTCGGGAATGAGTTCCAGGCGTTTTACCACGTCCTTATACATGCTTCCTCTTTCGAGGTTGATGCCGATATAGGTGCAGGTGGAGTAGCCCAAACTTTTGGGGTTAACGTCGAAACCGCTACCTGTTATCACGCCATCTTCGATAAGATGTTGCACGCGTTGATGAATGGCTGCACGCGAAACACCGCATTCGGCTGCTACATCTTTAAAAGGAATACGAGCATTTTTTGAAAGAATATTTAATATTTTCTTATCAAGATTGTCGATTTTATCCATCTCTTTGTTTTAGTTTTTTATTTTCTGATTTACAATTTGAAAGCAAATATAGGAAAATAAAATAATATGTACAATAGTGAGGCTGTTTTGATTTCCTTACTTTTTCTTCTTTACCACTTTCTTAACGGCAGTCTTTGCTTTTGACACAGGAACCTTTACCACTTCTTGAGCCACTTCAGGCTTTTTGATGTCTACCAGTTCTACGGTAAAGATAAGGGTAGAGAAAGGTTTGATTTGTCCTGCCTGACGATTGCCATAAGCCAATTCTTGTGGAATATAGAGTTCCCATTTGCTGCCCACGGGCATGAGAGTGAGGGCTTCTGTCCATCCTTTGATGACCTGGTCGCAGCGGAAAGAGCTGGTTTGCGGGTTGCGACGATAGCTGCTGTCAAATACGGTGCCATCAATCATTTTGCCTTCATACTTCACCACCACTTCGTCTGTGCTTTGTGGTTTAGGGCCATTGCCGTTGTTGATGACCTTATACTGCAATCCGCTGGGCAAGGTTACGACGCCTGCTTGTGTGGCATTGTTGGCGAGCCATTGCTTGTTGTTTTCTTGATAACGAAGGTTTTTCTCGTTAACTACCTGCTGACGATATTGGTTGAAGAATACTGATGCAGAAGAATCGGTAAAATGGGTGTTGTCTTTTTTCAGTGATGAGATAAAGCCTTTGTAAAAAACTTCACTATTAATCGAGTCTTTGGTATCTGCAAAGTCGGCTTTTGCTGTAGGTAGGATGCGTTGTTCTGCCATGGCAGCAATTTGCAGACCGGTCATATAAGCCGAGAAACCGGGGTCTTTGGCATTGCGTACAGCTTCTTCAAATCCTTTGGTGAATTGAGGCATGTGTTCTGCTTCTACGCCCATTCGTTTGAGATATTCTGTCAGACCCTCTGTAGCTGTTTTTCCTGCTGCATAGCTCAGCGAGTCCGACTTGCTGTTTAATACCACTGTTGTTACTTGTTCGGTATTTTTCTTTTTATCTTTTTTCTTGGCTGCAAAGATGCTGTTGAATGAGCTTCCGGCCAGCAATACGAGTGCGAGTGTTAGAATTTTTTTCATATAGTATGTAAAATTGATACTTCCCCCGATTT
This sequence comes from Prevotella sp., assembly GCA_022783515.1. GTDB lineage: Bacteria > Bacteroidota > Bacteroidia > Bacteroidales > Bacteroidaceae > Prevotella. The sequence continues at coordinate 1,608 of JALEWR010000204.1, read as the reverse complement.
TTGTTAGGGAGGGAAGAAATTAAAGAAGATGAAACGATAGGTGAATTTTGAGTTTTTGAGGTGATGAATGATAAGTTTTTGAAGAAAACACCTAAGAAAGATGAGTGTTACTTGTTATCTCTTTAACCTAAACACTCAAGACTCATCAACTTAAACACTCATAGTTCATTGACTACTAATTTTCTGTTCTTTAACAAGGCAAACAGATGTTATAAAAATGACTGGATAAACAAAACCCAGTCATTTTTACTTCTTTCTCAAAATTTCTTTATTTCTCGATACCCAAGAGTTCGATTTTGAAAATCAATGCAGAGAAAGGCTTGATTTGTGCTTGTTGAGCAGGTCCGTAAGCCTTTTCTTGTGGGATATATACTTCCCAAACACTACCTACAGGCATCTTGGTCAATACCTCTGTCCAACCTTGGATCACTTGGTTGGCACGGAAGGTAGTTGCCTGGCCGCGTTTGTATGAGCTATCGAATACGTTACCATCGATGGTCTTTCCTTCGTAGTTCACCTTTACCATGGAAGTATCGGCAGGGATAGGGCCGTTGCCCACCTTAATCACCTTGTATTGTACACCGCTAGGCAATGTTACTACGCCTTCTTTGGTCTTGTTGGCTGCCAAGAACTTTTCTCCTGCAATTTTGTTGGGACCAAATTCTTTCTCCATATTAACGGCTTTGATGGCTTGCATCTTGTTTTGTGCAATCATTTGAGCCTCTTGTACCTTGAATTTAGCATCCTTGCCTGTTGTTCCTGCGATGAAACCGGCCATGAAGTTCTTCAAAGAGATGGTCTTGGTAGAATCTTCTCCGTAGAGTTCGTAGTTGATACCTTTAACCATTTGGTTAGAGATTTGCTGACCAATCTGAATACCTGCATAGTAAGCGGCTTTCTTCTTGTCGTCGCCAGCGTTGGCACCGTCGTTCAAACCATTGATGAAAGCGTCCATGTAAGTGGTATCGATACCCATACGACCTACGAGATATTCTTTCAAACCTTGAGTTTGTGAAATACCCATGGCGTAGCTCAAGGTGTCTACATCATTTTTCAAGTCTGCCTTGGGGGTAGAGTTGCCACATGCGGTGAATGTTGCTGCGGCAATAGCCATTGAAGCTATAATACCTAATTTTTTCATTTGTGATATTATTTTTTTAGTTTATGATTTTTTATTTATGAGTGGATGAAGATTAAATAACCTCGATCAATTCCACATCGAACACCAATGCTGCGAAAGGAGGAATGGAAGCACCTGCACCATGTTCGCCATAACCCAAGTGATAAGGGATGAAGAAGCGGTATTTGGCACCTTCTGCCATGAGTTGCAAACCTTCAGTCCAGCCGGCAATTACACCATTGAGAGGGAAGGTGGCGGGTTCACCGCGTTGTACGGAGCTGTCGAACATCGTGCCATCTACCAACATTCCTTCGTAATGACATTTCACCTGGTCGGTTGCTTTGGGCTTCTTGCCGGTTCCTTCTTGCAACACTTGATATTGCAAACCACTGGGAAGCACCACAACGCCTTCTTTCTTAGCATTCTCAGCCAAGTATTTTTCACCTTCAGCCTTTGCCACTTTGCCCATTTCGGCAGCTGCAGCACGT
>JALEWR010000151.1 GCA_022783515.1 Prevotella sp. | reverse complement strand
CGACCATCTATCTCATCGAAATAAACAGGGAGCAAAACAAGTATTCTCTGGATACTTACGATGCTTCAAACGGAAAAAAAATAAAGACACTCTACACCGAAAGTCATGAGAAGTTTGTGCATCCCACACATTCCATCACTTTCTTGCCCTGGAACAACAAGCAATTCATCCTCCAAAGCGAAAAAGACGGTTATAATCATCTCTATCTTTTCGATGTTAATGGTAAAGAATTGAAGCAGTTAACACAAGGTAAATGGGTAATTCTCGATCTCATGGGTTTTAATCTTAAAACTCAGGAAGCAATTATTCTCTCGACCGAAAGTAGCGATATACAAAACAATATTTATGCAGTCAGTCTGAAAAACGGCAAACGCCGTTTGCTCGACAATGGAAAAGGCTGTCATGCCAACACTCGCAATGCAGGTGGAAGCAGTAAACCGGCGGTGTCTGCCAGCGGTCAATGGATAATAGACAGTTATACCGAACCCACCGTGCCTCGCAACATCGACATCATCCATACCAACACCGCACAACGTATCAGCTATTTTAAGGCAGACGATCCCTGGGTTGGTTATCAAGTGCCGGAATATACGTCGGGTAGTATTAAGGCAGCCGACGGCACCACCGACCTCTACTATCGCATGGTAAAACCCACCAACTTCGACCCCAATAAAAAATACCCCACCATTATATATGTATATGGCGGTCCCGGCACACGCAATGTAGAAGCCCGTTGGCACTACGATTCAAGAAGTTGGGAAACCTACATGGCACAAAAAGGATATCTGCTCTTTATCCTCGACAACAGAGGAAGTTCTGACCGCGGACGCGACTTTACGCAAGCCACTCACCGCCGGTTGGGTACGGTTGAGGTGCAAGACCAGATGAAAGGTGTGGAATATCTCCAATCACTTCCATATGTTGATGCCGGTCGACTGGGTGTTCATGGATGGAGCTATGGCGGTTTTATGACCATCACCATGATGACAACCCATCCCGATGTGTTTAAAGTGGGTGTAGCAGGCGGTCCTGTTATCGATTGGAAATGGTATGAAGTGATGTATGGCGAACGCTATATGGGAACACCGCAAAACAACCCGGAGGGTTATAAAGAAGCATCGCTCATAGCCAAAGCCAAGAATTTGAAAGGCAAACTACAAATTATCACGGGCATGAACGACCCCGTTGTGTTGCCGCAACATTGCTTGAGCTTTATTAAAGAATGTATTGCAGTGGGAACTCAACCCGACTTCTTTGTATATCCGGGTGAACCTCACAACATGAGAGGCCATCAGAGTACACACTTGCACGAAAGAATTTCTCAATATTTTGACGACTATCTAAAATAAAACGAGATGAAAATATTATTGTTAGGCAGCGGAGGAAGAGAACATGCCTTAGCTTGGAAGATTGCCCAAAGCAAAAAAGTAAGCAAACTTTTTATTGCTCCAGGTAATGCCGGCACATCGCTTGTGGGCGAAAATGTCAACATTGGTGTGAACGATTTTGAAGCCCTGAAGACATTTTGCATTGATAACCAAGTGGATATGATTGTGGTTGGACCGGAAGACCCATTGGTAAATGGCATCTACGACAATCTGAAGAATGACTCACGCACGGCACATATCCCAGTGATTGGTCCCTCTAAGCAAGGAGCAGTGTTAGAAGGCAGCAAAGATTTTGCCAAAGCCTTTATGCAAAGACACAACATTCCGACAGCCCGCTACAAAACAATAACAGCCGCAAACTTAGCTGAAGGTTTGGCTTTTTTGGAAACCTTACAAGCACCCTATGTGCTAAAAGCCGACGGACTATGTGCCGGCAAGGGCGTATTGATATTGCCCACCTTAGCCGAAGCACAAGAAGAACTACGCTGTATGCTTGATGGCATGTTTGGTGAAGCATCGGCATCGGTAGTTATCGAAGAATTTCTTTCGGGCATAGAATGTTCGGTTTTCGTCATCACCGATGGCAAAAACTATAAGATTTTGCCCGAAGCAAAAGACTATAAACGCATTGGCGAACAAGATACAGGTCTCAATACCGGCGGTATGGGTAGCATCACACCCGTGCCATTTGCCACACCCGAGTGGATGGCAAAGGTAGAAAGTCGCATTATCCGCCCCACGGTTGAAGGTTTAGCTGCTGAAGACATTGACTATAAAGGCTTTATCTTCTTCGGTTTGATTAATGTGCAGGGCGAACCCATGGTTATCGAGTACAACTGCAGAATGGGAGATCCGGAAACCGAGAGTGTGATGTTGCGTATCAAGAGTGACCTTGTAGACCTGTTCGAGGGTGTAGCCGAGGGAACACTCAACGAAAAGACAATAGAATTTGACGAGCGTACAGCCGTGTCGGTGATATTGGTGAGCGGCGGCTACCCACAAGCCTATCAAAAAGGTTATGCCATAACAGGCTTGCAAGAAGCCGGTGAAAGCATCGTTTTCCACAGTGGAACAGCCCAAAAGGGCAATGAAATAGTAACCAATGGCGGCAGAGTGCTGGCGATTAGCTCGTATGGCAAAGACAAAGAAGAAGCATTGAAGAAGAGTTTTGAAACTGCCAATCACATAGAATATACCGATAAGTATTTTAGAAAAGACATAGGATTCGACCTCTAAAATGAGTAAAAAGAGACTGCAAAACAGGATAGCCGAAAGTAAGCTTGCACTACCTTTAACCGTAGTGTATGCTGCTTTGGTGTGTCTTGTACACGGACTTTTCACCTCGCAATCGTGGTTTCAAGTGGGTTGTTTGATGTTTTCCACCTATCTGATGGTGGGTTTGAACAATGTCAACGCCTTGATACGCATCTATAGTCGTATGGTATCGTGTTCGTTTTTGTTTCTCTCTGTCATGGCAAGTTTCCTGCTCCCCTCCATTCCCGGGGCAGTGGTGCAACTATGCTTCATTGCCTATTATCTCTGTGTTTTTCACGCCTATCAGGATAGGCAGTCGACAGCCTGGAGTTTTTATTCCTTCATCTGTCTTGGCGTAGCATCCACAGTGTTTATCCAGATATTGTTTTTGGTACCGTTGCTACTCATCATTCACCGGACCAAGATTATGGCTTTAAGCACCAGAACCTTTTTTGCTGCACTCATCGGCCTTATCATCCCCTATTGGTTTTTGGGGGCATACTACCTATATACCCATCAATCCGACCGCCTGATTGAGCATGTGGTGAGCATAGCCCAATTCCAACCGCTGTTCGATTATTCGGGTATCACCACTCAGCAACTGCTCACTTTCGCCTTCATCGTTGTTGTTTTCATCATCGGAACGGTGCATTTCTTGCGAAATAGTTATAACGACAAGATACGCATTCGCATGATTTACGAAACATTTATCTTCGTAAATATTGGATGTATCGTTTTTCTTGTGTTGCAACCCCAACACAACGACATACTGACAAGGCTCATTATCATTAACACAGCACCCCTTATCGGGCATTTTATCTCACTCACCCGAACGGCATTAACCAATATCCTATTCATCGGTTTGGTGTCGGTTGCCTTGTGTTTAACATTATACAATCTATGGATGTTTTAATAGAGATACTCACACAATACGGCTATTGGGGAATGTTCTTAGCAGCTTTCATTGCCGGAAGCGTCTTCCCCCTGAGCAGCGAGGCGGTTTTGGTCTCGCTGTTAGCAGCAGGATTAGACGCCAAAGCCCTCGTCCTATATGCCACAGTAGGCAATGTAGGAGGCGGAATGTTTAATTACGCTGTGGGAGCATTAGGCAATATCCAGTGGGTGGAACGAATATTGCGAATCGATCAGCAAAAAATAGAGAAAGCCCAACGATTTATGGCAGACAGAGGAGCATGGATGGGCTTTTTCGCTTTCATCCCCTTTATCGGAGAAGCCATCACCGTGGCACTGGGGTTGATGCGTGCCAACGTTGCCATCACCCTCGTCAGTATGACAATAGGCAAAGGTTTACGCTTTGTGCTATTGGTTTATGGAGCACATTTATTTATATAATTATGAAACTATATACAACACTCTGCACCGCCCTATGCCTACTGGTTTTTGCGGCATGTAGCCCTTCCAAGAAGGAAGATAAAAGAATTATTACCGTAACCATCGAACCCTTAAGATATTTTACCGAACAAATTGCAGGTAGCAAGTTTAAGGTAGAAACGATGGTACCACTCGGAAACAATCCCGAAACATACGAACCCACCGCACAACAAATGATCAACCTCTCTCACAGTGACATGTATATCAAAGTGGGAAGCATTGGTTTTGAACGCACATGGATGAAGAAATTGGAAGCTAACGCACCCCATACCATCCTTATCGACTCGTCGGAAGGCATCATACCGATAGAAAGTTGCGAAGGGCATGCCGATCCGCACACCTGGATGAGCTGTCGCAACGCCATCATCATCGCCAACAACATATACAAAGCATTGGCACAAATAGACAAAGCCGACAGCATGTTGTACAAGGCAAACCTCGAAACACTCATCAACAAAATTAGGACAACAGACGCTCAAGTGCGTGCCAACCTAACCAAAGACAAAGCTACATCGTTCATGATTTACCACCCTATACTCACCCATTTTTCAGATGAGTACGACCTACATCAAATATCGGTGGAAGATCATGGACGTGAACCGTCGGCTGCCCAGCTAAAAGGCATCATCGAAAAAGCCAAGAAAGAAAAGGCAAGAGTGATGTTTGTGCAAAAAGAATTTGCGAATAGAAATACAGGAATCGTAGCCAATAGCGTGGGTGCAGAGGTGATAGAGATTAATCCGTTAAGCTATGATTGGAACGAAGAAATGGTAAAAATAGCCACATGCTTGAAGTAAACGTACCCCACCCCATCATTTGTGTCGAGCAATTAACTGCCGGATACGAAGATAAGATTGCATTAAACAAGGTATCGCTCTCTGTTGCCGAGAAAGACTTTCTTGGTATTATTGGCCCTAACGGTGGTGGTAAGACCACCCTTATGAAGGTGATTTTAGGCATGCTTCAACCTTTTTCCGGTAGCATTAGCTATTATCGCAACGGACAGAAGGTGAACGACTTGACTATCGGCTATCTGCCTCAATACAACGAAACCGACCATCACTTCCCCATATCGGTGGCAGAAGTGGTGCTGTCGGGTTTGGGTAAGCAGAAATCGATATGGGGTTCGTACAGCAAAACACAAAAAGAACAAGCCATGGCTACCCTCGAAAAGATGCAGTTGGGCGACATGAAAGACCGTGCTATCGGCTCTCTCAGCGGCGGACAATTACAACGCGTACTACTGGCTCGTGCCATTGTGTCGCAACCGGAGGTTGTGCTTTTGGACGAGCCCAATACCTATATCGACAAGCGATTTCAAGAACACATGTACAAAATGCTTGAAACAATTAACAAGGAGTGTGCAGTTATCATCGTAAGTCACGACATCGGCACCATCCTTCAGAATGTGAAAAACGTGGCATGTGTCAACAAAACCCTCCATTATCATGCAGGAACAGAGCTTCCTCCCCACGAATTAGAAGAGCATTGGGGTTGCCCTATCGAATTGGTGGGTCATGGAAATATGCCTCATCGGGTGTTGAAAAGTCATGAGGACTAAAAAGAAGGTCTTGAAGTGTTTGATTCTTCCCCAACTGAAGAAGAATCAAACACTTGTGCTTTGCAGTGCGTCTTGTTATTTTACTTTAACGATAGCTTCGTTGTTACCCATGTTTTATTTCAAATAAAAATCACCGGTGAGTGTTTGGTACCATGGCGTTTTCTCGCCCGAACATGTCATCATGCAATGCTCTTCCTCTTCTACTGCTCCATCGCGACATTTTCCGAAGGATAATAAGCAGCGTTTGGGCGATTTATGTTCCACTGTTTTTACCCAACATTTACGCCGCATCAAAAAACCGTGGATATAGCTTTCTGCCTCAAATTCTTCCAAACAAACAGTGGGAATGACCACACTCAACTCGCCCATAGGCGATAGCAATGCTGCAGCAGAACGAAATAAGTCGCAGAAAGTCAATGAGTCTGTATGGCGTGCCAAGGTACGTTTATCACCCTCACTCTTGAAAGAATCGACAAAAAACGGAGGATTAGACACAATGGAATCGAACAAAAGATGGTGGGCAGGATGCAAGGCAAATTGCTGTACCGAATAGTTTTCCACCTCAATACACTGTGCAAAAGGCGATAATTCCACATTCCGGTGTGCCTGACGACAAGCATCCGGTTCAATATCTATCGCCGTGATACGAGCTTGAGGATAACGTTGTGCCATCATCAAAGCAATCAAGCCTGTACCCGAACCAATGTCGAGTACACGTTTTCCACCTCTTGCCCACGCCCCCAACAATACTCCGTCGGTTCCTACCTTCATGCCACAAAGGTCTTGATGCACCACAAACTGTTTAAAACAAAACTGTTCTTCCATCTTCACTCACTTTGTTCTTTTTTTATTCCAACTGCAAAGATAATTGAAATCAATGGTTGAAATATCATCAAGACCACTGATATTCAGCAAAAAGAAGTAGAAAATGAAAAAACGGAAGCATCAAGACAAAGGCCGGATGAGAGGCAAGCAAAAGACAGCGAAATATACAGCCTTAAGTTTGACTACCTACTTATTTATTCGTATCTTTGCATGTTGTAAAAGAGCAAGTTAAAAATAGATGAACAAGAAACATAATACTTCCATTCAAATGATCGCCGATTATGAGGGCGACATCAGCCATTTATTTGACGTTGAAATTCCCGAAAATATCCCAATATTGGCCACTCGCAATCTCGTTTTGTTTCCAGGAGTGGTTTCGCCCATACTTGTTGGAAGAATAGCAAGTGTGAACCTCATCAATAAACTCAAGAAAAATCCTGATCAGATTTTTGCCATCTTCTGCCAAAAGAATGCAGATGTGGAAAGTCCGGAGCAGGAAGACCTCTTTGAATATGGTGTTTATGCCAAGCTGGTGAGGGTTTTGGAAATGTCGGGACCTGGCAATAACATCACTGCCATTGTGCAGGCATTGGGCAAATGTAAGTTGAGCGAAATCAACAAGAAGAAGCCTTTCCTCGTGGGACAAACCATTCCGCAAGCCGAATCGCTGGTGGATATAGACAGCAACGAATACGAAAGTGCGATTGACGACTTGAGAAAGCTCACCGTGGAGTATATCAAACAGAATGAAGATATACCCGATGAAACGCAATTTGCCATCACCAACATACAAAACAACGTAATTGCAACCAACTTCATCTGCTCGAATATGCCATTCGCAGTTGAAGATAAATTCACCATGTTGCAAGCCGAGAGTTCATTAGAACGTGTATATACCACACTCAAGGTGCTGCACAAAGAGTTGCAACTGCAACAAATCAAGCAAAACATTCGCTCAAAAACTCGCGAAGATTTGGACGAACAGCAACGCGAATACTTCTTACAACAACAAATTAAGAATATCCGCGAGGAGTTGGGAAGTGCAGACGGATCGCCTGAACGCAAAGAATTGGAGAAAAAAGCCGAAAGCAAGAAATGGAATGAGGATGTAGAAAAGATATTCTATAAAGAACTTGACAAACTCGATATCCTTAATCCACAGAGTCCTGACTATAGCGTTCAGCTTAACTATCTGCAAACAATGGTGTCGCTTCCATGGAATGAATACACCGAAGACGACCTCAACATACAACGAGCTCAAAAGATTTTGGACAAGGATCACTATGGTATGGAAAAGGTGAAAGAGCGTATTTTGGAACACTTAGCTGTACTTCAGTTGAGTGGTAACCTTAAATCACCCATCATTTGTCTATACGGAGCCCCTGGTGTAGGTAAGACCAGCTTGGGTAAAAGCGTAGCAAAAGCCATGAACAGAAAGTATGTTCGTATGTCGTTGGGCGGTCTGCACGATGAGTCGGAAATACGCGGACATCGCCGAACCTATATTGGTGCAATGCCCGGACGTATCATCAAAAGCATGCAAAAAGCCGGTTCTTCTAACCCGGTGTTTATTCTCGATGAAATTGATAAGGTAACACAAAACACCCATAACGGTGATCCTTCATCGGCTTTGTTGGAAGTTCTCGACCCTGAACAAAACAATGCTTTCCATGATAATTATCTGGATGTAGACTTCGATTTATCGAAAGTACTATTCATTGCCACAGCCAACGACCTCAACACCATTCCTCGCCCCTTGCTCGATCGTATGGAATTGATTGAGGTAAGCGGATACATCACCGAAGAAAAACAAGAAATTGCTAAACGTCACCTCATTCCCAGGGAGTTGACCAACACAGGATTGATTAATGCAGAGGTGAAACCTACCATCACCAAGGCGGCAGTTGAAAAGATAATAGAACAATATACGCGTGAGAGTGGTGTGCGACAATTGGAGAAACAAATCAATAAAGCTATGCGAAAGTTAGCATATCTCAAAGCCATGAACGGCGATTTACCCTTCAGCAAGATTACACCTGCCGAGGTGGTTACACTGCTAGGTAAGCCCCCCTACTATCGCGATATTTATCAAGGCAATGCTTATGCAGGCGTAGTAACAGGTTTGGCATGGACAAGTGTAGGCGGAGAGATTCTCTTTATCGAAACTTCATTGAGCAAAGGCAATGGTTCTAAGCTCACCCTCACAGGTAATTTGGGCGATGTAATGAAAGAATCGGCTGTCATTGCATTAGAATATATCAAGGCACACATCAATAGTTTGGGCGTTGACTATCGCATCTTCGACCAATGGAACATTCACATCCATGTACCCGAAGGAGCCACTCCTAAAGACGGCCCATCAGCAGGTATCACCATCGCGACCTCTATTGCTTCAGCCTTGACACAGCGTAAGGTGAGAAAGAACACTGCGATGACGGGAGAAATTACCTTGAGAGGCAAGGTACTTCCTGTGGGTGGAATTAAAGAAAAGATATTGGCAGCCAAACGTGCCGGCATTACCGACATCATGCTTTGCAAAGACAATAAGAAAGATATCGATGAGATTCCTGCTAAATATCTCACAGGCTTGGAGTTCCATTTTGTGGAAGATGTGCAAGATGTACTCAATTTTGCATTGACTGACGAATTGGTAGACCATGCCATCAGTTTCGATATTGAAGAAAAGAAAAAGAATTAAGCGTCATGAAATTTCAATTACAACATACAGACACAGCGTCGGATGCCCGCACAGGTATCATCACCACGGCACATGGAGAAATAAAAACTCCCATCTTTATGCCTGTGGGAACATGTGGAGCAGTGAAAGGTGTGCATTTCAATGAGTTGAGAAATGAAGTAAAGGCACAGATAATCTTGGGCAACACCTATCATTTGTATCTGCGACCGGGTTTGGATACCCTCCAGAAAGCAGGTGGTTTGCACAAGTTTAACAGTTGGGACCGCCCCATCTTGACCGATTCGGGAGGCTTTCAGGTATTCTCTCTCACCGGCATTAGAAAGCTAAGTGAAAACGGATGCGAGTTTCGCTCTCACATAGACGGCAGCAAACACTTCTTCACCCCCGAGAATGTGATGGACACCGAACGTGTGATTGGTGCCGACATCATGATGGCTTTCGACGAATGTCCTCCAGGAAATAGCGACTATCAGTATGCCAAGAAGAGTTTGGAGCTGACCCAACGCTGGTTGGACAGATGTTTTAAACGCTTCAACGAAACCAAACCATTATATGGATATGAACAAAGTCTTTTCCCTATTGTTCAAGGATGCACTTACAAAGACTTAAGAAGAGAAGCAGCAAAGTTTGTTGCCGACAAGGGGGCCGATGGCAATGCGATTGGCGGTTTGGCTGTAGGTGAACCCACAGAGGTAATGTATGAGATGATTGAAGTGGTGAACGAGATACTACCAAAGGATAAACCTCGCTACTTAATGGGTGTTGGTACACCGCAGAATATATTGGAAGCCATAGAACGCGGTGTTGATATGTTCGACTGTGTGATGCCTACTCGCAATGGCAGAAATGCCATGCTCTTTACTTATAACGGTACTATGAACATGAAGAATAAGAAGTGGGAGAACGATTTTTCGCCCATCGATTCCGACGGTTGCGATGTAGATTTAATCTATAGTAAGGCATATCTGCACCATTTATTTAAGGCACAAGAGTTGTTAGCGATGCAAATCGCCAGCATACATAATCTGTCTTTCTACCTAAGATTGGTTACTGACGCTCGTCAACACATTGAACAAGGCGACTTTGTGCAATGGAAAGCCAGCGTAATCAACCAATTAGGAAGAAGAATTTAGTAAGAAGATAGAGAATGGAAGAAAAGAAAGACAAACAATTTCAAGGAATGTTAAAAGCCAAACAAGCGACTATTTCTCGTTTGTTATGGCTCATTACATTCTTCTCGAAACTGTCCGACCGAATATTTTTTTTGAAATATCTTCACCCCAACCGCTTTATCAAGCGGTTGGACTGGTATATTATCAAAAAGTTTATCGGTACTTATTTCTTCTCCATCGCACTGATTATCTCTATCTCTATTGTATTCGATTTCAATGAAAACTTAGCGAAATTCTCCCAATATCAGGCTCCGGCAAAAGCCATTATCTTCGATTATTATGCAAACTTCATACCCTACTTTGCCAATCTTTTCAGTCCACTATTTGTCTTTATTGCCGTTATCTTCTTCACATCGAAGTTAGCCGGCAATTCAGAAATTATCGCTATGCTGGCAGCGGGTGTATCGTTCAAACGTTTGATGCGTCCTTATATGATTTCGTGTATCATGATTGCAAGTCTGTCTTACTATCTTAGTGCCTACGTCATACCCCATGGCACGGTTATTAAGCAAAACTTTGAGTCGATGTACAAGAACAAAAAGCGAAACACAGCGGCAGAGAATGTGCAGATGCAAGTGGGCAAAGGCGTGATTGCTTATATCCAACATTACGACAACAACGCCAAAAGAGGATACGGTTTTTCATTGGATAAGTTTGAGAACAAGCGTTTGGTGAGCCACCTAACAGCATCTGAAATTCAATACGACACTATCTCCGACTCTAAGTATCATTGGCAACTATCTCATTGGAAGATAAGAAATATGCGAGGTTTGCGTGAAAAAATAACCAGCGGAGTGAAGATGGACTCGGTCATTTTAATGGAACCTACCGACTTAGTATACTCCAAAGGCCAACAAGAAACATTCACCAGTCCGGAATTAAAAGAATATATATCCAAACAAATTGGCCGTGGCAGCGGTAATGTGGTGCAGTATCAAGTGGAATATCACAAGCGTATTGCCTCGTCATTTGCTTCCTTTATCCTCACCACCATCGGTCTTTCGCTCTCTGCCCGCAAACGAAAAGGCGGCATGGGACTATATTTAGGTATCGGTCTGGCACTCAGTTTTGGATATATTATGCTACAAACCGTGTCGGCAACCTTTGCTATCAATGCCGACACTCCTCCCATGCTGGCTGCATGGATTCCCAATATCATATTTGCTGTGGTGGCATACTTCTGCTACCGTAACGCACCTAATTAATACAAAATGAAATTTGAAGAATTAGATTTAAATGACAACGTGCTCGACGCATTATACGATATGCGATTCGACACCTGTACACCCATTCAGGAAAAATGTATTCCTGAAATACTAAAAGGAAACGATATCTTAGGTGTGGCACAGACAGGAACAGGCAAAACTGCGGCATATCTCCTCCCCATCATGTCACTATTAGACGATGGTGGCTTTCCCCACGATGCCATCAACTGCATCATCATGTCGCCCACTCGCGAATTAGCACAGCAAATTGACCAAGCGATGCAAGGCTTTGGATATTACTTACAAGACGTAAGTAGCGTGGCTGTGTATGGCGGAAACGACGGAAACAGATACGATCAAGAAATAAAATCGCTCAAGTTAGGAGCTGATATCATCATCGCCACACCTGGACGATTTATCTCTCACATGTCTTTGGGCAATGTGGATTTGAGCAAAGTGTCGTTCTTTGTATTGGACGAAGCCGACCGAATGCTCGATATGGGTTTTTCGGAAGATATCATCAGCATCGCAAAAAAATTACCCTCATCGTGCCAAACCATCATGTTCTCGGCCACAATGCCCACAAAGATTGAGCAATTAGCCAAGACATTGCTAAAGAATCCTGTGGAAATTAAACTCTCAGTGAGTAAACCTGCGGAGAAAATTGCCCAGCAAGCCTACATTTGTTACGAACCACAGAAGCTCAAAATCATTGAAATGATTTTCAAAGAGGACGAAAAAAAACGTGTCATTATCTTCTGCGGAAAGAAGCAAAAGGTAAAAGAAATCAATAGAGCATTGGCGAAACTAAAGGTTAATAGTGGCGAAATGCACTCCGATCTTTCACAAGAAGAGCGTAACGAGGTGATGTTTCAATTCAAAAGTGGTGCAACCGACGTGCTTGTTGCCACTGATATTCTCTCGCGAGGCATTGACATCGACGACATAACAACCGTCATCAACTACGATGTTCCCCACGATGTGGAAGACTATGTACACCGCATTGGTCGTACTGCCAGAGCCGATAGAGATGGTATCGCCATTACTCTAGTGAGCGATGCTGACATCTATTACTTCCAACAAATTGAAAAGTTTTTAGAAAAAAGCATTGATAAGATGCTGCTACCCGAAAATATCGGAGAAGGTCCAGCTTATAAAATACAAAGCAATCGTCCACAGAGAGGTGGCAGAAATCAAGGCCGCGGCTCGCACAAACCACATTCTTCATCTGCAAAGAAATCATCGTCAAGAGGTGGAAGGAATAGAGATAAAGCCCGAAATACACAAGTCAACTCTGATAAATCCACTCCAAATGGCAATCAACAACAACGTCATCACCGCTCTAACAGAAGTAAAACGGCTCATACAAACAAAGAAAACAACCAATAAAACAAGGGGTTTGGTATGACAAGACGAAGGATAGTACAAGATAAGAGCAATGATTTTGTCAAGCCAAACAAATGTTATAAACAGATAAAACAAAAATGAGGACTTTGCAGAGTCCTCATTTTTATTTTTTTTATTCCGAATCCTTGCTATATCGTTTTTCAAAGCTTTGCATGCTATAGATAAGTTTCTATTTTCGCGTTAGCATCAGCACACTAAGCCATTCATATCGTTTTAATTACAGACTTGCAATAAGCAAAGTGATAATAGGCCAACACTGCTAAGGCTTTATATTCTCATTTCCTTTAAAATAGCAGCCATCTTTTGCAAAGTTGTCACACGAGTAGGAACCAAGGGCAACCGCAATTCGTTTTCTATAAAGCCCATCTCGTGCAATAAAGCCTTCACTCCAGCCGGATTACCGTCAACAAACAACAAGCTGTAAAGCTCGGTAAAGTTGTGATGTATCTTTCTGGCAGGTTCATACTCACCTTTAAACTCCAATCTAATCATTCGTGAGAACTCTTTAGGAAGGGCATTTCCGATAACCGAAATAACTCCTGCCGCCCCACTGGCAATCATTTGGAAAGTCAACGCATCATCACCACTCAACACATCAAAACGGTCGGGCTTGTTTTTAATAATTTCGTCTACCTGCTCCAAACTTCCGCATGCTTCCTTAATTGCAATGATATTCTCGCAGTCGTTCGCCAATCGCAAGGTGGTTTCTGGGAGCATATTGATACCCGTTCTACCAGGAACGTTGTACAGAACAACAGGCAACGGACTATTATCAGCTATCATCTTAAAATGCCGATACAATCCTTCTTGCGAGGGTTTGTTATAATATGGGCATACACTCAATATGCCATCAATACCTTTTAAATTTGCGTTTTTCAATTCCTGTACAACGGCATGAGTATTATTTCCTCCACATCCCATCAAGATGGGAAGCCGCCCTTGATTAACCGAAACAACGAAATTACGAATTGCTTCTCTTTCAGCTGCATCCAAACACGGCGTTTCACTTGTCGTTGCAAGAATACATAAAAAGTCAGCTCCATTATCTATCTGATACTCAACTATCCGCTTCAATGCGGTATAATCTATCGTACCATCAGCATGAAAAGGCGTGATAAGAGCTATTCCTAATCCTTTGAATATATTACTTGCCATCTGATATAAAACTTACGATTTACATGCAAAGATATAAAAAAGCCACTTAAAAAGCAAACGAACAGGATATATATTTTCCATATTGTCAAATGATAGAACGACAAGTCCAACTTGTCATGACGAACCAATATAAAGACAAATCAAACTTAGCAAGACCAAGAGTAAATCGAAGAGTTTCTGCTTGGCATTTTGTTCCTTTAACACCAGCACGCCCCACATAAACGACACCAACACACTGCCTCTTCTTACCATAGATACCACGGCTATCATTGCACCGGGAAGCGACAAGGCGTAGAAGTAAGCAAAGTCGGCTATAGACAGAAAAAGAGTGATCAAAGGAATTGACCAATGCCATCGGAAGGGCGTTGTGTGGTGGCGTTGAGGAAACCATAAAACAAGCATAACACCCAACATCAAACAGCATTGATAAAGATTGTACCAACTCTGCACAGCCATTTTATCCATTCCCAAGCCACCGTCTGACAATGGGGTCATCAAATACTTGTCGTACAAACCACTCGCAGCTCCTGACACTGCAGCCAAGATTAGCAATAAAATCCATTGATTATGCCGAAAGTCAAAGCCTTCTTTCTTTCCGGTTCTGCTCAGTAGGAAAAATGAAATGACAGACAGCGTCACTCCCACCCATTGCCAAATGCTCAGACTCTCTCCCAAAATCAAGATTGCCCCCAACAAAACCAATACCGGACGTGTAGCATTGATTGGTCCGACAAGAGTTAAAGGCAAATGCTTCAAAGCAAAATACCCGCAAATCCACGACGTTAGTACGATGCAACTCTTCAACATGATATAGCCATGCTGATACCATTCCATCGGTGGTATATATAATAAGGTGTTATTCAGCAGGTCGGAATGATGACTCAGCAGAATGACGGGTAAAAACAATAAGGACGAAAAAAGGGTATTGAGAAACAATACTGGAATAACAGCGTTGTTGACCAGCGATTTTTTCTTGAATACATCATAAAAGCCTAACAACAAGGCTGACAGAAAAGCTAGACTTATCCACATATATCGCTATCTGAAAAAATCAATACTCCACTTCTTCCAAAAAGAGAGCATGCCCAGGCACCGACTCACCGGCGTTGCTACGCGACTTCGACATAATCACTTCGCGAAAGGCTTCTAAGGTGAGTTTACCATATCCCACATCCAAAAGTGTACCCACCAATGCACGCACCATATTGCGGAGAAAGCGATTGGCGGTTACTTCAAAATACCATTTGCCCTCGCCTTCCTGCACCCAACGTGCTTTTATCAGGTCGCAAAGAGTGGTCTTTGCATCTGAATTGCTTTTACAAAACGCCCCAAAATCCTTCACTTCACAGAGATATGCCGCGGCTTCGTTCATCTTGTCAAAGTCGGGTGTACGATAAAGTTGATAGGAATAAGTACGGCAAAAGGGGTCTTTATACAAATGCACATAATAATGATAGGTTCTCCACTTCGCACTGAAGCGGGCGTGCATATCCTCGGCTACCGCCTCTAAGCCATACACCGATATATCATGAGGCAACAAACGGTTGAGTTTATATGCCATTTGCTCTTCGTTCAAGGTGCATTCCATATCGAAATGAGCCACCATCTTGCGAGCATGAACACCAGTATCGGTACGTCCGGCCCCCACCACCTGAATGGGTGTTTGCAACAAAACAGACAAAGCCTTCTGCAATTCGGCTTGCACAGAATTGCCATTGGGCTGCACCTGCCAACCATGATAGGCTGTGCCGTCATAAGCAAAATAGATAAAATATCGCTGCATCATGGGTGCAAAGGTAATAAAATTAGTAGACGTGAAAGACCATTCTCACAGCTATTTATCGGCTTTCATAGTTCAACCTCTTTAAAGTAAGATGAATGAGGAACGAGAAAAGAAAAAGTTATTGTCTATCATGCCACCCACTTCCCCTTATCTAACGTCCCTGATTCCTAAATTGGCGATGAAAATGTACCATCTTTCGTAGATATCGGCATAATCCATAACCACAGCCAATCAGTAGATAGAGCAAGACAACCTGTAGGGGTGTGAGCCAAATATTCTCTATCGAAGCATACGGAAAGGATGCCACCCAACCTACAATATTCATCAAGACATGTGTCAGCCACGACAATACCGACGGTAAAAAGGTAAGTGTTCCCACCAACACATGCAACAACAGCAGCAACAAACCAATATAGAGAACAACAGTTATCAAAGGTACGACCAACAGATTGGATAGGAGAAAGTAGTTGGAAAAACGCCCGAAATAATAGGCGACCAGTGGGGCTGTTCCCACTTGGGCTGCCACCGAAACAGATATCAACGCCCAAAGCGAAAGCAAGGGACGAAAACTTGTGCGATGTGCCACCACACTATAGATAAAGGGATAAAAAATAAAGATAGACAATACGGCTGCAAACGAGAGTTGAAAACTCACATCCCAAACCAACAAAGGATTGCTTAAAAGCATCATAATACCCGTAAAAGCGAGGGTGTTGACCGACATTTTATCTCTCGACAGTAACGACACAACCGAATAGACCGACAGCATGACGGCTGAACGAACAATACTCGACGACATGCCCACCAACAATACATACCCCCAAATGGCAAGCAGCAAGATGAGCTGTACCAACATTGGCTGCCACGAACAATGCCGCCAAAGTCGTAATAACTGACTTAACAAAACAAAGAGAAAAGCATAGACAATGCCCAAATGCAAACCCGACAAGGCCAAGACATGCGAAACACCAGCCACAGAGAAGGCTTCCTGGTGTGTTCTTGATAAGCCCGACTTATCCCCCAACACCACAGCACGAAGCAAACGACCGGCTTCGCCATCTTTCGACATGTCATCAAAGGCCCCTCCAAGCAGCTGCTGCCACAACTGCATACGCAAACGCAACTGCCACACCACGGGCAACAAGGCATATAAACGATTGGCATCTGTCCGCTGCCAATCAGCGGGCAGAATAAAGCTATTGGCATATATGTCGTTGGCTTCTGCCCATCGGCGATAGTTGAAACGGGAAATGAAGGGTTGAGACTCATGGGCTGTCAAAACCGATTGCACTTCCAAACCACAACCCAATGATAGCTGTCGCCATCGTTCTTCACACTTATCTTTTAATATTGTGGCATTCACCTGATAAGTTGACTTCACCGGCTCTCCCCCACTCCGGACAATGAGTAACCTGCAACGCACCACCTTGCCCACATCCTTGGGTAAAGAAACAACCAAGGCTTGATAAGTAACAGGCACCCCTAACTGACATTGAGCGGCATCCAATCGTTTAAAATGCACCAACAATACGCCAACACATGCCACCAACACCCCTAAGCAAGCTCCCGACCATAAAGCATGGTGTCGCACAAACACTAAAACCACAAGTAGCAAGGCAAAGACCGCCAAAAGCCAATCACCATTATACTGCCCATAAAACAAATCGCCCACTACAATGCCTCCTATTAAAAATACGATGATTCGTAATAAAGGAAACAATTGTAGCGGACCATTTGTCTTTAACATAATACCCGTTTTAGAAGGTATAGGCAAATCCTAAACTGAAGTATTCACGGAATTGCCAATATCCATGCTGACCGTCACGAGGTGCGCCATCGTCGAAACGCGGATAGAGGAACACCTTGGAACTGATATATTTATTAAACTTAAAGGTGAAAGTATTTTCCCATTCCAATTCTGCACGTCTATAGGTGGTATAACCAAAGAGGCGTGTCTGCCAACTAATGTTCTCGCTGAACTTCCACAATAAGTCGACTGTAAACTCCGAACCCAGGTCGTGCAAGGTGTGGCGACCTTCCTTCAAGCTATAGCGAGTGGCCAAAGCCAAACGGTCTACATAACGAAAGTTATAAGCCAAGGGAGCCAAATGCACCGAACCCTTCAGCTTATGATTCATCCAATCCACAGTATAGTCCATACCGACAGAGAGGTTAACGTTAAAAGGAGAGAAGAAATCGGAGAATACAGCTCTACTATTGTTCTTATAACCACGCAAGAACTGAGTGTAAGCCACCATCAGAACGGTGTAATACCAATTTTTGCTTGCCTGCAAACCTAATTTACTTGTCAGACGAATCAAGTCTTCCGAGGTCTTCAAACTATGCAATGAATCGCTCTTGGAGGTTATGAAACCTAATTTCAGCTCCAATTTATTATCCCATTTAACCTTTTGTTTATTGTTATAATTGGCCTGAAAAGTCATAGCTCCCACCATAGAATAATTGCTTTCACCACCCTTATACCAGTTGCCCGATACATAGTTTTGCAAAAACTGCAAATAGTAATCGCCGGCAAAAGTCCAGAAGTTGGGTTTCACTGCCACTACATCCACCGGCACTGCTGTAGGGTCTGTAGGCACCTGAACCTGCTCTTCGGCAGCAGCAATATTGGTTTTTATCGATTCAGATTCGGGTTTTACGATTGGGCCACTGGCAGCTAAAGCCTGAGCCGTGTTTTGCACCAACGAAGGATTATTCAAATAAACATCCAACAAAGCCGCATGATACATCTTGTCAGACAAGTTAGCAGAAGCCTCGTTTTCTTCGGGTAAAGAGATATGAAATTGTTCCTTTACCACATCCTTATAATATGTAAAAGGAGCAAACAACTTAAAATCGTAATAAGGCATCATATTGTTGGCTGCACCCACCGATTGTTCGGATGCATCCATAGCATATACATCACCGGTATAAATACGCGAATAACTCTTATTCAATGAATCTTTATACTGCTCCAATAAGCGGTCTGCTGCGTATTTATTTGTACGCTGACCTATCGCTGTATTCTCGGCCGAAACCGTTGAAACACACGCAAGTGCCAATAAACTTGTCAATAAACAACTCTTCATTATACTCTATTTTTTATTTGCAAAGATAATGTTTTTTTAGCAAATATAAAAAGAAATGTATTCAAAACATAACAAACAAAAACATCAAAACAAAGCTCTAAAGATACGGTTCCATCAGTTTTTCCTTACAAAACAGACTAACTTGCTTCATTATTCAGTCTGTTTTGCTTTTCAATACAGTCTATCCTGTCTCGCAATTCAGCCTATATTCCTCGTACAACGATAGTCTGTCACCCTGCAACAGGACTTATCCCGCCATGTAAATGAAATCTTTGCTTTTCCCAAGCAGTTAACGAGAGTTATCAAAAAGCCAAAAATCAAAGAAGAGAAAAACTTCAACTACCTAACAAGCGATTTGGGTTAAATGCTTGTTCATTTCGTTTTTTTATCGTAATTTTGCATCTTGATGTAGGTGTATCAGAGCGAACAGCTCCGTCCCTCATCACTTCATTACAGCAACAAACAAATTCTTACAACTGTGGCAGAAACTAAGTATATCTTCGTAACAGGAGGAGTGGTATCATCTTTGGGTAAAGGTATCATCTCTTCTTCTATTGGAAAGCTTCTTCAAGCAAGAGGTTACAACATCACGATTCAAAAGTTCGATCCCTATATCAATATCGACCCGGGTACGCTGAACCCCTACGAACATGGTGAATGCTATGTTACGGTAGACGGTATGGAAACCGACCTCGACTTGGGTCACTATGAGCGCTTTACCGATATCAAGACAACCAAGGCGAACTCCTTAACTACAGGAAGAATATACAAATCGGTTATCGACAAAGAACGTCGCGGCGACTATCTCGGAAAGACCATTCAAGTGGTGCCACACATTACCGATGAAATTAAGAGAAACGTAAAACTCTTGGGCGAAAAATATCACTACGATTTCGTCATTACCGAAATTGGCGGTACCGTGGGCGACATCGAGTCAACTCCCTTCCTTGAAGCTATCCGACAATTGAAGTGGGAATTTGGCAAGAGAGCTGTCTGCGTACACCTCACTTACATTCCTTACCTCAAGGCTGCACAAGAGTTGAAGCCCAAGCCCACACAACATAGCGTAAAAGAATTGCAGAGTTTGGGCATTCAACCCGACATCTTGGTGTTGCGTACAGAAAAGAAATTGGAACAAGGTATCATGAAAAAGGTGGCTGCGTTCTGCAACGTTGACATCGACTGCGTGGTGCAAAGCGAAGACCTTCCCAGCATTTACGAGGCTCCGGTGAGAATGCAGGACCAAGGCTTAGACGTAGCCATTCTCAACAAGATGGGCATTGCTGTAGGCGAAAAACCGGCCTTAGGCCCTTGGAGAAAATTCTTGGAAAGAAGAGAAAAGGCGACTAAAGAAGTCAAAATCGGACTGGTGGGCAAGTATGATTTGCAAGATGCATATAAGAGTATTCGTGAAAGTTTGTCGCAAGCAGGTACTTACAACGATTACAAAACCGTACTTACATATATCAATTCGGAAAAAATCACCGAAGATAATGTTGCCGAACTCTTGGCAGGACAAGACGGAATTATGATTTGTCCGGGCTTCGGACAACGCGGAATAGAGGGTAAAATCATCGCCGCTCATTACACTCGTACCCACAACATCCCAACTTTCGGTATCTGTTTGGGTATGCAGATGATGGTCATCGAGTTTGCTCGTAATGTCTTGGGCTATACCAACGCTAACAGTCGTGAAATGGATGAAAAGACAGAACATAATGTTATCGACATCATGGAAGAACAAAAGAATATAACCAACATGGGTGGTACCATGCGTTTGGGGGCATACGAATGCTTGATAAAGCAAGGTTCGCACACCTTCGATATCTATAAGCAAGAGCATATACAAGAACGCCACAGACAAAGATATGAGTTTAACAGCGAATATCAAAAGGAATATGAAAGAGCAGGTATGGCTTGCGTGGGAAAAAACCCAGAAAGCGACTTGGTGGAAATCGTGGAAATAACAGGTCATAAATGGTATATCGGAACACAATTCCATCCCGAATATCAGAGTACTGTGCTGAAACCACACCCACTTTTCGTTGATTTTATCAAAGCAGCCATCGAACATCAAACAAAGAAATAAAATAGACAACCACAGAAATGGATAAAAACACAATCACAGGCTTTGTGTTAATAGCCGCCGTACTCATTGGCTTCAGCCTTTGGTCGCAGCCCTCACAGGAGGAATTGGCTCAACAACAAGAAAAAGCCAAGATGGAAGCCATCGCCAAAGAGAAGGAAAAAGAGGCAAAAGAAAAAGCACTAGCATTGGCAGAAAAAGCCGTGGCCAACACCGATACTGCGGCACTTTTCTATAAAGCTTATCAGGGAACAGAACAACAAGTGGTGCTGAAAAACGAGAAACTGGCATTGACACTCAACACCAAAGGTGGTGTTGTAGAGAAAGCTGTCATCGCAAATTTCAAAGACAGACAAGGTTCTCAGCATGTTACATTATTTGATAAGAACACGCAAAACTTGTCTTACTCGTTCGCAACACGCAACGGTATCATCAGCACACGCGATTTCTTTTTCACTCCTACAGCTGTTACCGATACGTCGGTAACCTTCGTTGCAGAAGCCGGTCAAGGAAAATCGATTAAGCTGATTTATCGTTTGGGCAAGAATTATATGCTTCATGCCAGCGTGGTAGCCGAAGGAATGGCAGAAATTCTCGACCCCAACGCTAAGACATTGGACATCAATTGGTACGAAAAAGCAACTCAACAAGAGAAAGGTTTTGTGTTTGAAAACCGCAATTCAACACTCACTTATCACTTCACTGATGGTGGAACCGACTATTTGAGTGAAACTTCGGAAGTAATAGAAGAGAAGATTGAAAAGACCATCGACTGGGTAGCATTCAAAAATCAGTTCTTCTCGGCTGTGATGATTACAAAGAACGATTTTGCAAACGATGCCCTCCTAACGAGTATTCCTCAAGAAAAAGGCACAGGTTTTCTAAAAGAATATCAAGCCAAACTAAAGACTTCATTCGACCCTACAGGCCAAACACCTACAGAATTTGAATTCTATTATGGTCCGAACGATTTCCGTTTGCTCAAGCAAATCGAAGAACAAAGCACCTTTAACAAGGAGTTGGAACTTCAAAGATTGGTTTATTTGGGATGGCCTCTGTTTAGAATTATCAACCGTTGGTTCACCATCTACGTTTTCGATTGGCTCACCGGTTTGAACATCAACATGGGTATCGTCCTCATACTCATCACCTTGCTCCTCAAGTTTATCACCTACCCATTGGTAAAGAAAAGCTATATGAGTTCGGCAAAGATGCGTGTATTGAAACCCAAATTGGATGAAATAACCAAGGAATACAATAAGCCTGAAGACGCAATGAAGAAACAACAGGCAATGATGAGTGAATATGCCAAGTATGGAGTGAGCCCCTTGTCGGGCTGTTTACCCATGCTCATTCAAGCGCCCATTTGGATTGCCATGTTCAACTTTGTGCCTAACGCCATCCAATTGCGTGGTGAAAAGTTCTTGTGGATTAACGATTTGTCTACTTACGACCCCATTATAGAATGGAATACCAATCTGTGGATCATCGGAGACCACCTCTCTCTCACTTGTATTCTCTTCTGCGTCGCCAACGTTCTTTATACAATGATGTCTATGCGTCAACAAAAAGACCAAATGGTAGGTGCTCAGGCAGAGCAAATGAAGATGATGCAATGGATGATGTATCTTATGCCCGTGATGTTCTTCTT
>JALEWR010000079.1 GCA_022783515.1 Prevotella sp. | reverse complement strand
CAAGCCTATATGAAAGACCTCGAAATACAGGCACTCGAACTGGGCATTCCTTGTAAGACACGCCACAACGAGGTGGCTCCCAACCAGTTTGAGCTGGCTCCCATCTACGAAGAAGCCAATCTGGCTGTCGACCATAACATGCTTCTGATGTCACTCATGAAGAAGATTGCCCATAAGCATGGATTCCGCGTACTGCTCCACGAAAAGCCTTTTGCAGGTGTCAACGGCAGTGGTAAGCACAACAACTGGAGTCTTTCTACCGACACAGGCATACTTCTTCATTCACCCGGAAAGACTTCTGAAGAGAATCTTCGCTTTATTGTATTCATCGTGGAGACATTGATGGGCGTATATAGGCATAACGGTCTGCTCAAGGCTTCTATCATGAGTGCCACCAATGCCCACCGTTTGGGCGGACACGAAGCACCTCCTACCATCATTTCCTCGTTCCTTGGCAAGCAGCTGAGCGACATTTTGCATCACATAGAGAAAGCCGACAAAGACGAACTCTTTGCCATTGCAGGCAAAAAAGGTGTGGTTCTCGATATTGCAGCCATCCCCGAATTGCTCATCGACAACACCGACCGCAACCGCACATCGCCTTTCGCCTTCACCGGCAATCGCTTCGAGTTCCGTGCCTTAGGGTCGGAAGCCAACTGTTCGTCGGCTCTCATTGTCCTAAACACCGCCGTGGCAGAAGCCTTGGTCAGCTTTAAGCAACGCGTAGATGCCCTTATCGCACAAGGAACAGAGCAGACACATGCCATCATCGAGGTGCTGCGTGAAGACGTAAAGGCCTGCAAGCCTATCCACTTCGATGGCAACGGCTATTCAGAAGAATGGCTCATCGAAGCTCAAAAGCGAGGACTCGACTGTGAAACCAGCTGTCCGCTCATCTTCGACCGCTATCTTGACGAGAGCAGTGTGAAGATGTTTGAAAGCCTGAACGTGATGAAACGCAACGAGCTGGAGGCACGCAACGAGGTGAAATGGGAAACTTATACGAAGAAAGTGCAGATAGAAGCCCGTGTGATGGGCGACATCTGTATGAACCACATCATACCTGTGGCAACGCATTATCAAAGTCAGTTGGCAAAGAACGTACAGAGTATGTTCAACATTTTCCCAAAAGAAAAGGCCACCTTCCTTACCTCTCGCAACATGAAAATCATTGAAGAGATAGCCGAACGCACACAAAGCATCGAAACACAGGTGGAAGAATTGGTAGATGCACGCAAGGTAGCCAACAAGATTACCTGCGAAAGAGAAAAGGCCATTGCCTATCACGACACTATCGCCCCTAAAATTGAAAGCATCCGTTACCAGGTCGACAAACTCGAACTCCTCGTTTCGGACGAGCTGTGGACTCTGCCCAAATATCGGGAACTGATGTTTATCAGATAATTCAACGACAGGAAATAGCGTCTGCCAAGTATCATCAAAGATACCGGACAAACAGTATACCTGTTTGAAAACGCTTTAGAAAACAGATAAAGAGAAAGAACCTACAAGTTTGTTATATGTATTCAAACTTGTAGGTTCTCTCCTTTTATACCATGAATGGTGGTGTCAATCATTCCGACATCATCGTTACCTCTATCCTTCGGTTCGATTTCAAAATGTCTTGAGCCACTCGCTGTATGTCTTTGGGCGTGATGCTGTTGACAAGAGCTTCATAACCGGTATGGAAATCAACGCCATGTCTCACCTCATTATAGAGGATATAATCCCAATATCTGTTGGTTATACTATTCTGAGCCAATGTCTTGACAAGAAATTTCTTGGTCTTTTCCATACTTGATGCCACCGGTCCATACTTTGCTATATGTTCAATCTGCTTATAAACCACAGGCATCAGCTCTTCATACTTGCCGGGAGCAGTGCGGAACGAAATCTTTACGAAAGCCGAAGGGGTGGAATTTCGGTCAAGACTACCCTGCACCGACACGCCGTAAGTGCCTCCTTTTTCCTCGCGTACCGAGTCGGTATAGGCAATGGTCAGCACCCTTCGGAAGATATCCAGCTCCAAATCTGCCTTGGCACTGAACGGCTCATCGAAGGTATAGTAGATATTTACCAATGCCGAAGGCGTATTTGTCTTGCGGTGAAATATATGTGTTTCGTTCACATTTCTCACTTGCGGATAAGTGCGTGCAAATGTTTCTTTCTTATAAACAGATGGAAGCGATGCCACATACTTACACAAGAGCGGACGCAAAGAATCGATATTGACATTGCCCACCAATATCATCTTGAAATTAGAGGCATCAGAGAAACGTTCCTTATATATTTCCATAATACGATCAAGACTCACTTTGGACAGTTTCTCTCTTGTCAATGGTTGAACGCGGGGATGATTGCCATAAAGAAAATTGACAAGAGAATCATTATAAGTAACCTGCGGACTCGCATCACGATTAGTCAAGAAAGAATGCATTCTATCCATCTCACCCGAAAAAGCGACTTCATCACGACGTGGTTGGGTGAAATAAAGATACATCAACTGAAGCATTGTCTCAAAATCGCCCACCGAAGAGGAGCCATTAATGGCCTGGGTTTCATTGCCCACAGAGGGTGCAACCTTCACATTCTTCCCCACCAAAAGTTTTTGCAACTCACTGTTACTGAACGTCCCTACACCTCCATTGGCAATGACACCACCGATAAACGAGAAGTTGGGAACATCAGCATCGGGATAAAGAGAGGTTCCTCCCTCACCATAAAAACGCATACTGATATTGTCTTTACTATAAGTCGTGGGTTTTACATACACCTCCACACCATTGCTCAATGTAAATCGGACAACTCCATGCTTCTCCGCTCTACTCTCTTTTGTTATGGTGCCACTTACCGGAAGTGCCGACATCAGACTCTTGTCTATTACCTTTTCCACATAGGCATCATACTGAGCAGCCTGAGCTTCCAACACATAGCTTTCCAAAGTTTGGGCAGAGGGAAGGTCAAAATTGGGTTTATCCGGTGCATAAACAGCCAGAACTTGATTGCGGTTAGACACCATTTCCTTGACAGCAGCATTTACTTCCTCCAAAGTAACCTGCTCATCGAATTGTTGAATGAGGCGATACTCCTCATCATCAGACAAGATGGGTTCCCATGCCACAAAATGTTGTAACGCTTTACGCACAAAATGTCTGTTCTTTCTGTCATTGCGTTCGCGGTGTCGACTCTCTGCCCCACTATGCAAAAACAACTTGGCTCTTTGCAATTCGGATGCCGTAAAACCATATCGTTTGGCACGTTCAACCTCACCAATAGCAGCCAAGAAAGAACCTTTCACGTTTTCTTGTCTACATCCGAAACTTAAAGAGAAGGCATCTTTTGTACGGGAAACAAAGTATTGTCCGGTGTGAGCGGAAACACTAAGACAAGGAGGAATACTACAACGTTGCAACTCGTTCAGACGTTCGTTCATCATCCATGTTATCAGCCTGTCCACATAGCCTCCACGCTGATAGTCCAACCCATGTTTCTCGCTGTCGGGTGTGGCATCGCGTTTCATGTAAAGGTTGGCAAGCATGATAGGTTGCTCGCTGTCTTTATCTATCGCCACAATCATCTTTTCATTGTCGTTGACGGGATAATAGAGGCGTTCAGCCGCTTTCTTGGGCATGGGAATACTGCCAAAACGCTTCTTAATCTTGGCTTCCATGCGGTCTACATCGATGTCGCCCACCACGATGATGGCCTGCAAGTCGGGACGATACCACTTTTGGTAATAGTCTTTCAAATCCTTGTATGGAAAACTGCGGATGATGTCTATCGACCCGATGGGCAGACAATCCTCATACTTGGTTCCCTGATAGATAACGGGCATGATGCGTTCTGACATACGTTGGGTGGCCATCCCTGCACGACGCGTACGCCATTCCTCCTCGATAACGCCACGCTCCTTGTCTATCTCCTTGTCTGTGAGAAGCAAGTTATGGCTCCAATCATAGAGGATGAGCAGTGTGGAATCGACAATGGCGTCACGCTTTACCGGCACCGACGATACGTTATATACCGTCTGGTCTACGCTGGTGTAGGCATTGAGGTTGGTACCAAAACGCACGCCGATGCTCTCACACCATGGAATGATGCCGGGCGACTTAGCCGTTCCGCGGAAATTCTTGGTTCCGTTGAATGCCATGTGTTCCAGAAAATGAGCCAGTCCGCGTTGACGTGGCTCTTCCAGGATGCTGCCCACTCGCTGTGCTATGTAGAAATCGGCAATGCCGGCTTCTTTGGCATTATGGCGGATGTAATAAGTCAGTCCGTTTTTCAGTTTGCCCATGCGGAACGACTTGTCTTGTTCTGCCGATTGAGCAAACAGTGCCACCGGCAATAAAGCAAACAGAAGGATGTTTAAAAATATTCTTTTCATTATACTTTGTTTTTGTTTTTATAAATATGATCTGGCTCTATGAGAGCGTATCGGATACCTCATCAAGAGACAAGATGATATTCATTATCTTGCGAATAAACCCGAATCAGAAAACAATTCAGGCTAAATTAAATGACAACTCAGGCTAAGTTGAGAAACAATTCAGGCCAAATTGGCAAGCAACTTAGCCTAAACTATTCCTTTCCAAGTACACTATTGGCACATAAGGATATAAGGATACCTATAAAAACCGTATGCTTTGACTATTTAGCCAATGAAGGTGTGCTGCGTGCAATAAAGTCGGTAGCCGAATCGTTGGTATCCTGATACTTTCCGTTTACCATCTTGCGGATGACCGATTTGTTATAACCCGTTTTATCGGTAAAGTTATTCAAGGTATAAGTCCGGCTCATATCCAACGATGCGGAAAAAACATTCCAAACTGTTGTTCCTTCTACACCGAGGTTAACGGCATCTACCACCCACTCGTTGGGTATCTTATAGGCTTTCTTCACCATCTCTTTATTAAGTCCGTTAAAAGAGAAGAGGTATTTGGCTTCATAGAAATTATTCTTAAGGAAATCTTCTT
>JALEWR010000073.1 GCA_022783515.1 Prevotella sp. | reverse complement strand
GATGCGGGATATAGCAAAAACAAAAAAGATTTGATTGGGTCGTTGGCTATTTGTACGACCAATTTTAACGACGGGAAACTCAATTCGGGCGTTTCGCGTATGATGTCGCACAATTTTGCCGATATGTTATTGAAGGGTATAGAAAGGGATATTCATCAAAAATATGGCCGGTGGAATATCAGGGATTTATACGACCGCAACTACTCGGAAACCCGAATGCCCGAAATTCCTTCTGCTATATTAGAAACATTGTCGCACCAGAACTTCCCCGATATGCTGTATGGGCAAGACCCAAACTTTAAAATGACACTGGCACGCTCGATATATAAGACCATTCTAAGATTTATCAGCACACAACATGGCAAACCCTATATCGTTGTTCCCCTTGCTCCCATTCATTTTAGAATGGAGATGATTGGTAAGAATAAGGTGCGTTTGCAATGGGACAAGCAAGACGACATGAGTGAACCCACAGCCAAGGCTACTGCTTATAATGTATATACGGCAACAGGTTTTTCTGACTTTGACAATGGACAAACGGTCAAAAAGACCTATTTTGATGTGGAATTGGAACCGGGTAAACAATATAATTTCCGCATAACAGCCGTTAATCGTGGCGGCGAAAGTTTCCCCACCGAAACGCTCTCAGCCTACTATCAACCCAACGCCAAGGCTACTATTTTGGTTGTTAATGGCTTTCATCGATTGGCAACGCCCGCCGTTGTCAATACTGCAGACCAACAAGGCTTTGACTTTATCACTGATCCCGGTGTGGCTAATGGCAAACATGCAGGTTGGGTGGGTAAACAAACCCACTTTGATACTCGCACGATGGGCAAAGAAGGATTCGGTGGATTGGGTTATGGTGAGAACGAATGGCAAGGCCAAGTAATGACAGGCAACACTTTTGATTATGTGAAGACACATACCGAAGCTATCGCAGCCACAAGAGAATACTCTGTTGTCAGTGCATCGTCGAAAGCTGTGGAAAGCGGTCAGATAGATATGACGAATTATCCTTTGGTGGATCTCATCTTGGGATTAGAGAAAAATGATGCCCACACACTGGCTAATTACAAGACATTCTCACCCATTATGCGACAAAAGATAAATGATTTTCTTAACAAAAAAGGTCGCCTAATGGTGAGTGGAGCCTATATCTCAACAGACATGCAAGGTGTTGAAGAACAGGCATTTTTATCGAATACGCTCAAGCTTCAGCATGTCGGTGCCAAACCTCACGATGTGGTGCTGGACGGTGACCAAGTCCTTGCACTCTATAGAGAAATGAACGATAGCCACTATGCTGTATCTTCGACCGACATATTCTTTCCTCTTGCTACAGCCTTTGCTCCCCTCACCTATTCGCATGGAGGTGCGGCGACTGTGGCTTATATAGGAAATGACTATACAACCTTTACATTGGGTTTTCCCTTTGAGGCTATTAAGGATCAGCAACAGCGTATGTGGCTGATGAGAAGGATTTTAGCAACAATAATGAATCAACAATAAAATTATACGACTATGCATAAAATTCAAGCTAATGTTTCAGGAACCAGAAGCATTGAAATATCAGAGAATCATTTGCAAACAATTGAGAAGTATTCTCTTCTGAGAAATTTGATTGATAGCAATGGAATTATCGACGAATCGGTGTTGGAAAAATTAAAACACAACGTTCGCTCTATCCTTGAAAGCGAGAATGGCAAAGACAAGGACTTGTTGGACCTTTGCTTGGACGTTATCTACAATAACAATATGAAGGCGTACGGCCTTCATCAGTTGGTGTTGCTCTATATTAATTGGAAAACAAATGCTACAGAAGAGTAGAAAGTTGTCCAACGAAAAGTATTAATGACATAAAATTAGTTGGATTGAATAATTATCAATTAACAGACTTCTTGCCCACAACCAAGAAAGAGTGTGAACTAAGAGGTTGGAAACAATTAGACATTATTTTGTTCTCGGGTGATGCCTATATCGATCACCCTTCATTTGGTGTGGCAGTGATTGGGAGATGTTTGGAGGCAGCAGGCTATCAAGTGGCCATCGTTCCGCAACCCGACTGGCACGGCGATTATAGGGATTTCAAAAAGTTGGGTAAACCTCGCTTGTTCTTTGGTATTTCTCCCGGCAATATGGACTCTATGGTCAATAAATACACGGCCAATCGACGTCTACGTTCGGAAGATGCGTATAGTCCAGATGGCAGACACGACTGTCGTCCAGAATATCCCACCATTGTATATACCTAGATTCTCAAAGAATTATTCCCCGATGTGCCTGTGGTATTGGGCGGCATAGAGGCTTCTTTGCGTCGTTTGACCCATTACGACTATTGGCACGACGAGGTGAGAAAATGCATCTTGTGCGATTCTGGAGCCGATATGATATTGTATGGAACAGGAGATAGATCAATTCTCCAATTATGCAAGTATTTGGAGAGAGGACAGGATATATCTAAGATTCATAATATTCCGCAAACGGTAGTGCTTGCCGAGAAGCAGCATATTCCAGGCGGAATAACCGATAAGGATATCGTCTTGCATTCGCACGAAGAATGCTTAAGAAACAAGAAGGCTCAAGCTGCCAACTTCAGGCATATTGAGGAAGAAGCAAACAAGATTCATGCTCAACGTCTTTTGCAAGAGGTAGATGGCAAATATGCCATTGTGAATCCGCCCTATCCGTTGATGACAACGGAAGAGTTGGATGCAATGTTCGACCTGCCTTATACCCGACTACCCCACCCCAAGTACAAAAACAAGCGTATACCCGCCTTTGACATGATTAAGTTTTCGGTCAATATGCACCAAGGTTGTTTCGGAGGCTGCTCGTTCTGTACCATCTCAGCCCATCAAGGAAAATTTGTTACCACTCGTTCAAAAGAGAGCATCTTGAAAGAAGTGAAGAAAGTAACCGAAATGCCCGATTTTAAAGGTTATCTGTCAGATTTGGGCGGACCGTCTGCAAATATGTATGGCATGGCAGGAAAGAATATTAAAGCCT
>JALEWR010000199.1 GCA_022783515.1 Prevotella sp. | reverse complement strand
CTTTTCAACAAGATGAACGACCCCTCTACACCGGAAGGAACAATGGTTTTGCGTGCAAAATTGGATATGGCAAACCCTAATATGCACTTCCGCGACCCCATCATTTACCGCATTAGCCATACTGAACACCATAGAACAGGTACAACATGGAATACATATCCCATGTACGACTTTGCTCACGGACAGAGCGACTACTTTGAAGGTGTAACTCACTCTATCTGTACTTTGGAATTTGTTCCACACCGTCCGCTATACGATAAGTTTATTGACTATCTAAAAGAGATGAACGCAGAAGCTGGCATCACAGACGATTACCGCCCCAGACAGATTGAGTTTAACAGACTCAACCTAACCTATACTGTCATGAGCAAGCGTAAATTACATACCTTAGTGGATGAAAACTTGGTGGATGGATGGGACGATCCCCGTATGCCTACATTGTGTGGCATGCGTCGTAGAGGTTATTCGCCTGAGAGCATCCGTATGTTTATAGATTCTATTGGGTATACCAAGTTCGATGCCCTCAATGATATGGCTCTGCTTGAATCGGCTGTAAGAGATGATTTAAACAAGAAATCATGCCGCGTTTCAGCAATTCTCGATCCTGTGAAATTGGTAATTACCAACTACCCCGAAGGTCTATCAGAAGAGATGGAAGCTATCAACAACCCCGAAAATGAGGCAGATGGCACACACACCATTACCTTCTCAAGAAACCTTTGGATGGAAAGAGAAGACTTTATGGAAGATGCTCCTAAGAAGTTTTTCCGTATGACGCCTGGCCAAGAGGTTCGTTTGAAGAATGCCTATATCGTGAAATGTACCGGATGTACAAAAGACGAGCAAGGTAATATCACGGAAATTCAAGCAGAATACGATGCCAACAGCAAGAGTGGAATGGATGGTTCAAACCGCAAAGTGAAAGGAACACTCCACTGGGTATCGGCCGACCATTGTCAACAAGCTGAGGTTAGAATTTACGACAGATTATTCAACGTAGAGAATCCTTCTGCTGATGAGCGAGATTTTAGAGAACTTATCAATAGCAATTCTAAACAAGTGCTGAAGAATTGTTATATAGAAAAGTATGCTGCCAACAAGCAACCAGGCGAATATTTACAATTCCAACGCATTGGCTATTTTATGGCTGACATCGATTCAACACCCGAAAAGCCCATCTTTAACAAAACAGTAGGTTTGAAGGATACTTGGGCAAAGCAAAATAAAAAATAAAGAATAACTTACTTTGAGGGGCGGACATTGTTCGCCCCTTTCAGCTTTCAGTGCATGATAAACGATAATTATTTTCACAGCAAAGATTTTTTAAATCGACTCAAGCAATATGAAGACGCTATCACCGCAGGTGAAAGTGTCTATATGGAGCCTGATGAATTAACCGATATAGCTGAATATTATCATATCAACAATCAATTGGAGCAAGCTGTTCAAGCTGTAAACTATGCCTTGACCCTATTCCCCGGGTCTACCCTCCCCCTCGTTTTTAAAGCCAGATGGGAACTTTTGAAGAATAATGAGGCGGCGAAAGCCAACGAGTATGCCGAACTAATTGAAGATAAAAGCGACTTGGAGTACCATTATATCAAAGCAGAAATACTTATATATAACAAAGATTTTGCCACTGCTGAACATTACCTCCAACAGACGTATGAAACATTAGACGATGAAGAAAAAGAAGATTTTGCCATCGATATCGCTCATCTCTATGCCGATTACGGTGAACATAGTTATGCAGAATACTGGCTTCACCTATCGTCAGACGTTACTTCGCCCGAGTATAGAGAACTCAAAGGCAAGCTCGCCATGAATGCCGGCAATTACGAAGAGTGTGAAGAGATTTTCCAAAGTTTGCTCGATGAAGACCCCTATAGCAATCCCTATTGGAATCAATTAGCATCTTCGCAATTCATGCACAATAACATCATAGGATCAATAGAGAGCAGCGAATTTTCCATTGCCATTAATCCTGATGACGAAGAGGCATTACTCAACAAAGCCAACGGCATGTTCAGCTTGGGGCGTTTTGAAGAGGCACTCAAGTATTATAAACGATTTAGTGAACTACATCAAATAGACGAGACAGGTTATATATTGCAGGGCATCACGCTCTTCAATATGGATAGGAATGATGAAGCATTGGAATGCTTCCGAGAAGCAGAAAGAAAAGCAGAAAAAGATTCGGCCAATCTGACGGAAATATACCAAGAAATGGCGTTCACTTTATCCAAACTCAATAGATTGGACGAGGCATTGGAGTATGTAGAAAAAGGTAAACAATTGGCCCAGACGGATAAAAACGAGCAAGAAGTGTTAAAAGGCCACCTATTGTTAGAAAACGGACGATTACAAGAAGCCCAAAATTGCTTTATGCAAGCATTAATCCATTCGGAGTCTGATCCAAGCATCTACTTACGCGTTTCCATCTCTCTCTATGACAATGGCTATATTATCTTGGCGTACAAGATGCTGAAAAAGCTACTCGACATCACGCCTTCAACCTGGACAGAAGGTTATGCTCTCTTGGCAAAATGCTGTCATTTGCTGGGCAAAGAAGAAGAGTTTACAAGCACATTAGCCAAGGTTTCCCAGCTCAACCCTGAAGATGCACGCTCTGTTTTAGGCGATTTATTTCCCGCAGAGTTATCTCCCACAGAATATTACGATTATTATATACAACACAATAACACTAAAAAATAAGCATCCTAACTATGGAAGAATTTATAAAATCCCTTTTAGAAGAATTGGGATATGGATGGGTTTTCATTCTTATGTTTATTGAAGGTTCGGTGATTCCTGCTCCTTCTGAACTCATTGTGCCACCCGCTGCCTATAAAGCTGCTGCTGGCGACTTAAACATTTACCTTGTTTTGCTTTCTGCAACCACAGGTGCCTTGATGGGTTCAATGGCCAATTACATAGCAGCCTACTATCTAGGACGTCCTGTAATGTACAGATTCGCCAACAGCAAGTTAGGACATCTCTGCCTACTCAATCAAGAAAAAGTGGAACAAGCCGAGAAATACTTCTACGACCATGGTGTAATTGCCACACTAACGGGCAGACTTCTCCCTGGCATACGCCAAATTATATCCATTCCGGCAGGACTGGCAAAGATGAAATTTTGGAAGTTTGCCCTCTATACCAGTATCGGTGCAGGACTTTGGAATTGTGTGTTGGCGGCCTTAGGTTGGTGGCTTCATTCATTTGTTCCTAAACAACAACTCTTTGAAAAAATTAATGAGTACAACTCACATATTGTCATTGCCGTATTAGGAGTAGTTGGTTTGGTCGTTGCTTTCTTTGTAGGCAAATGGGCCGTTAAGAAGTATTCCAACAAGAAGTAAATCCATACAAATGGTTTGATTATTCCAATAAATGAAAGAAAACAACTCATGAGAATAGATATCATCAGCGTACTCCCTACCATGCTCGAAGGTTTCATGAACGAATCGATACTTGCACGAGCACAAGATAAAGGACTGGTAGAAATACATTTACATAATCTGCGAGATTATTCCACCGACAAATGGCGACGCGTAGACGACTATCCTTACGGCGGTTTTGCAGGTATGGTGATGCAATGCGAACCTATCGACCGTTGCATCTCTTCCCTCAAGGCTGAACGAGAGTATGATGAAGTGATTTTCACCTCACCCGATGGCGAACAGTTTAACCAGCATACAGCCAACGATTTGTCGCTAAAAGGTAATATCATTATCCTCTGCGGTCATTACAAAGGCGTTGACCAACGTGTAAGAGATCATCTCATCACTCGCGAAATATCGGTTGGCGACTATGTACTTACCGGAGGAGAATTGCCTGCAGCCATCATTACAGATGCGGTGGTGCGTCTTTTGCCGGGTGCCATCAGCGACGAACAAAGTGCGTTATCCGATTGTTTTCAAGACGATATGCTGGCAGCTCCCATCTATACAAGACCTGCCGACTACAAGGGTTGGAAAGTTCCGGAGATTCTTCTCAGTGGACATGAAGCCAAAATCAAGGCTTGGGAAATGGAACAAGCCATGGAACGAACCAAGCGTTTGCGTCCCGACTTATTGAAATAAGTATACGCCGATTAGCAAAAAAGCAACAAACCAAACGGATTACAAAACAAAGAGCCATATCTGCACTCAAGAATATGAGAGAGATATGGCTCTTTTATTTTTCTCAAAACAGAATAGAACAAGCCTTAAGAGAACAAAAACAAAAGCGTTATCAAGACTTGGTATCTTCTAATCACTTAATCGCTTTCAACACTTGGTCGGCAATAGCTCGCATTCCCTTCACATTGGGGTGTCCTGCCTGCTTATCAATATTCTTCAAACGAATACATTTCACTTGATAACGGTCGCAAATAGTTTGAATAGACGACAACACATCGTCTTTCAACACATCGTTAGCAAGGAAATAGAGCTTTACATTGGGATATCTGCTTTGCAGTTCTTGAAGCATATATGCCATAGCCGGCCGGAAGGTAAAGAGGTCAGCTCGCTTAAAATTCTCATACTTAAATTCGCCCAAGGGAACACCCGCCCAACTGTCGTTGGTTGCACCGAAAATAAGAATAATATCGGGATTGCCCAGTTTATCCAATCTACTGATAAACGAACTTGCCGATGCGTCCTTATCGTCATAACCCGTATAACAGATAGTAGAACCTGAAAAAGAGTTGTTGACACCCAACTTATAACCACCCTCTTTTACCACTTGCCACCACCATGTTTGGCGTACATCCTCTACATCGGTACTCTTACGATCGGTTTTCTTATGATACCAAACTCTATTTTCGCTTGGAGTAAGATAATGTTCGTAGGTAGAATACGAATCGCCTAAGATGGCAATAGTTTCTCTCACCTGTGCCTGCAAGGTTGAAAAAGCAGCACTGAAAAAGCAAACAGCACAAAGACGTGCCAAACGTAATTTCGTTTTCATTGTAAATATGTTTTAATAAGGTACTTCCATCGTAGGAGGAGCATCAAACACATCGTCGTCGGCATTCATACGCGACTGTATCAATCCTCCCATATCTCCTGAAGGCCCGGGAATAAAATCGTGTTCATCGGGATTGTCAAAGCGTGTATATTGTCCTTTAAACTTCAACAATACATCGCCCGTTGCTCCTTTACGGTGTTTGGCAATAATAATCTGAGCCATACCGCGAAGGTCGTTTCCTTTCTCGTCGGTCAAGATATGATAATACTCAGGACGATGCACAAACAGCACCATATCGGCATCTTGCTCGATGGCACCCGACTCACGGAGGTCGCTCAACTGTGGTCGCTTACCCTCCAAGCCTTCACGTCCCTCGACATTACGACTCAACTGAGAAAGAGCAATGATAGGAATATTCAACTCTTTTGCCAATCCTTTCAATGACCGACTGATGGTTGATACCTCTTCCTGTCTACTTCCAAACTTCATACCGCTGGCATTCATCAGCTGCAAATAGTCGATCATGATGAGGCCCACCTTCTTTTCACGCACCAAACGACGAGCTTTTGTTCTCAACTCAAAGACCGAAAGAGCCGGCGTATCATCCAAATAAATAGGTTTACCCTGCAAGTTACGCAATCTCTTGTCGAAGCGTTCCCACTCGTCGGGCGAGAGTTGTCCATTCAAAATCTTACTACCTTGCACCTCGCATACATTGGAAAACAAACGGTTAACCAACTGCACATTGTTCATTTCGAGCGAAAAGAAAGCAATAGGAATATTATAATCCACAGCTATATTTTTGGCTAAGCTCAGAGCAAATGACGTCTTACCCATGGCAGGGCGCCCCGCAATGATAATCAAGTCGGACGCTTGCCAACCCGAAGTCATCTCGTCAAGCTTGGTATAACCCGTAGGCACACCTGTCATACCACCACTATTCTCGGATGCTTTCTGCAAAATCTCCACCGCCTGCTTAATCACGGGGTCGATTTGCGTGAAGTCTTGACGCATATTTTTCTGCGATAGCTCAAACAAAGCTCCTTCGGCTTCCTGCATCAACACTTCCACATCCATACTCTCATCAAAAGCTTTCGTTTCGATGTTTCCGGCAAACGAGATGAGCTGACGCGACAAAAACTTCTGTGCTAAGATGGTGGCATGATACTCTATGTGAGCCGATGATGCAACCTTAGCACTCAAATCCACGATATAGGGAGCGCCTCCCACGTCTTCAAGCGTACCCTCTCGCTTCAGTTCTTCAGTAACGGTCATAATATCCACAGGCCTTTCGTCCATATTAAGTGTACGGATGGCGGTGTAAATTTTTTGATGACGTGGTTCGTAAAACGTTTCGGGATGCAATAACTCGCTCACCACCGAAAATGCATCTTTATCAATCATCAACGCACCCAACACCACTCGCTCTATCTCGAGCGACTGTGGCGGAACGTGTCCATAAGTGTTATCTACGAGGGTCGGTGTTTTGGAACGCCTATTTGTGCTATTTGTTGCAGCCATTATCATTATGTTTTGGAACGCAAAAATACGAAAAACTTTTGTGAAAGGTGGACTTCAGTCTGTCAAAATTATGAAGAAAATCAAACCAAAAAATTGTATCAACGGCCATAATAACAAGAAAAATAAAGGCTTAGCATCACTATCACAACGCAAGAACAAGGATAATTAAACAGCAAATTATACTCACCAACGATACAAGATAGGCTGAATTGCACTGCAAAAGAGACTGAATTGCTGTACAACTAAGGCTAAATTAGACTACAAATAAGCCTAAATTGCAGGATAAGAGGTGAAGTATGGCATTCTAAAAGGATACTTATGGAACCTAAATGGATACTTATGGAATATAAATGGGTACCTATGGAAAACGTATAGCATACATTCTGATGCCAAAGACAAGATAATCAAGCTAACTAAAATCCAAAAATCGCCTTGCACACAGCAGCATTACCGAACAAAAACACTAACTTTGCACACAACCAAACATAGACAACTATGATTACATTTCCTTGTGCCAAGATTAACCTTGGACTCAATATAGTATCGAAAAGAGAAGATGGCTACCACAATTTGGAAACCGTGTTTTACCCCATCCCATTAACCGACGCATTGGAGATACAGCTCATGGACGAAGGTTTTCCATCGGTTCACCACTGCGACCTTAAAATTACGGGCAACGACATCGAATGCAACGAACAAGAAAACTTGGTGGTGAAAGCCTATAACCTGTTGGCTGCCGACTACCAACTGCCACGCATACATACACATCTTTATAAAAAAATACCCTCCCAAGCAGGTATGGGAGGCGGTTCGAGCGATGCGGCTTCTATGCTCAAGCTATTGACCGACTGTTTCTCGCTTAACATCAGCGTAGCCAATTTGCAGCGATATGCCGTGCAATTGGGTGCAGACTGTCCCTTCTTCATCACAGCCCAACCTGCCTTTGCCACAGGTATTGGCGAGGTTTTAAGTCCTATTGATTTAACGGCAAGCGGTTTACACAATCACTATATAGC
>JALEWR010000196.1 GCA_022783515.1 Prevotella sp. | reverse complement strand
TTTCTGAATCCAAGGCAATTCGCCTCCATTCACCGCCGAACCTTTATCATCCGAGAGCCGTCGAGCCAATTCTGCGAAGTCGGCACCAGCTTTCAAAGCATGATAAATAGAGTCGATACGCCGAGCAGCCTCTGCTTCTTGTTGTTTGGTTGCCTTCTGTGGCATCAGCATCAAGATATGTGCAGGCTTCACCAATCCGCCCGCAGCATCCACCCTCTGTTTAGTCTCGGTATAGATGCGGCGTGCCTCTGCCTCTACATCTGCCTCGGTAATCAATGTAGGGCGAATTTGCTGGTCGCGATAACCTGCAAACTCGTTTTTAAATGAAGATAAGGTGTCTAAACGTGCATCTTTTGCTGCTGCAACCTTGAGCTTATAATTAATAAACAGCTCCAGATATTCTGTTACACTTTTCTTGTCAAGAACATTGTCGCCATTGTTCTTGTTGTATGAGTACTCAAATTCTGAACGACTGATGGGTTGACCATTGACCGTTAACAGCGTGGGGTCGGTCTGTGCCAACACACTTGTCTCTATCAAGATAGCAAAACATAAAAGACCTATTTTCATTCTTCGCTTTATTCTTGTTTGTTTTATCAGATGAAGTCGGAAACTTCGGATTGGTCAGACGTGTCCGACCAATATTAATAGCTCACAGCTTATCTCCCATCTTCTCCCTTTTAGGGAAAGGGTAGGGAGTTCTTTTACTCTGGTCTACTATAGTTAGGTGCTTCACTTGTAATTGTGATGTCGTGTGGATGGCTTTCCAATACACCGGCATTTGTGATGCGAGTAAATTTCGCTTGATGCAAAGTGAGAATGTCATTAGCCCCACAATAGCCCATGCCCGAACGCAAACCACCAATCAGCTGGTAGATAACCTCTTGAACAGTGCCTTTATAGGGAACACGTCCTGCAATTCCCTCGGGAACAAGTTTTTTTGTTTCTTTTGTATCGCCTTGGAAATAGCGGTCTTTTGAACCATTCTTCTGTTCCATAGCCTCCAAAGAACCCATGCCACGATAAGTTTTAAACTTACGACCGTTAAAGATGATAGTTTCACCGGGGCTTTCTTCTGTACCAGCCACCAACGAACCAATCATGACACAACTGCCACCGGCAGCCAGTGCCTTGACAATGTCGCCCGAATAACGCAAACCGCCATCGGCAATCAAGGGAACGCCTGTGCCTTGCAATGCACAATAAACATCGTACACTGCACTCAACTGTGGAACGCCCACACCGGCAACGACACGCGTAGTACAAATAGAACCGGGACCGATACCCACTTTCACTGCATCAGCACCATGCTCTACCAGCATCTTAGCCGCCTCGCCGGTAGCCACATTACCCACCACAATATCTACGTTGGGGAACATCTTCTTGGCTTCCACCAACTTTTCAATCACCGACTTGGAATGTCCGTGAGCAGTATCAATAACAATAGCGTCGGCACCTGCCTCCACCAAAGCCTTCATTCTATCTAATGTGTCGGCTGTAACGCCCACACCCGCAGCTACACGCAAACGGCCTTTTTCGTCTTTACAGGCCATGGGCTTGTCTTTTGCCTTGGTAATGTCCTTATAGGTG
The DNA here is from genome assembly GCA_022783515.1 of Prevotella sp. Taxonomy (GTDB): domain Bacteria; phylum Bacteroidota; class Bacteroidia; order Bacteroidales; family Bacteroidaceae; genus Prevotella. Next base: position 5,306 of record JALEWR010000196.1, on the reverse strand, counting down.
ATTAGTCCCACCAATCGGTTTTGGCTATCTACTACAGGTAATTTCTCAATCTTGTTTTCCTGCAAAATCTGAGCGGCAGCCGACAAGTCGGTATGTTGATGCGTAACCACAAGGTTCTCACTTGTCATTACCTCATCAATGGTCTTATCCAAATGCTGTTCAAAACGCAGGTCGCGGTTGGTAACAATACCTACCAATTTCTTATCATCATCCACCACAGGGATACCGCCAATGTGATATTCTTGCATCACGTCCAGTGCATCCTTCACCGTACTGCCACGACGAATCGTTACGGGATCGTAAATCATACCGTTTTCTGCTCTCTTGACAATCGCCACCTGGTGAGCTTGTTCTTCAATACTCATATTTTTATGAATGACACCGATACCTCCCTCGCGAGCGATGGCTATAGCCATAGAAGCCTCGGTTACAGTGTCCATGGCCGCTGTAACAAAAGGAATGTTCAATTCAATGTTTCTTGAGAACTTGGTTTTCAATTCTACCGTCTTGGGCAGCACTTCCGAATAAGCTGGTATTAACAGGACGTCGTCAAAAGTAAGGCCGTCCATAGCGATCTTATCTGCAACAAATGATGACATAGTATGTAACTTTTAGAAATTTATTGCGTGCAAATATACTAATAAAATTCCGTATTTCATCCACTTACTTTTACTTTTTTGCAACTCTGTGAGTGGAGATATAGGAATAATGTATTCTTAAGAAATAGATGCTATTGTATGAAAACCGGTAGAATATGTCTATGAACGGCTAAACCAACTTTTTAATTGCTGCCATCCGCCAGTTGACCAAAGGGCAAGGAATATAAGTACCGGTTGGAAGAAAAGTCTGATGAGGCGAAGTGTATCTGTATTCAAACCGAACGCATCAATATGATTGAAATACTGGTTTAAATTACCGGGAAAGATAGCCACATAAAATAATGCGAGTAGTACTCCCACTGTTGCTTTCTTCTTCCAAAGCAATAGCATTCCAAGACCTAACATAATTTCAACTACTCCAGATGCTAGAACAACAAAATCAGCAAACTCTGGTGAAAATTGAATCCATGTCGGGACTTGAGCTACAAATTCCTGGCGTCTGAAAGTGAGATGACCTATGCCTGCGTAGAGCATAAAAACACCGAGGAACAGACGGAAAAATGTTTTTATATAGTTCATATTTTATTGTTCTTTGTTTTGCTAATAGGCGAGAATTTCCCATGAAGGATATTGGCTGTCTTAAATTTAATTCGCCATTTCCGATAAGAACTTAATTCTTACCAATCGTATTTCGTCTTCGGGATAGTCATTGCCCAATTCGGCTACAGCCACCTTAATCTTATCGGTCTGGCTGTTTTGGAAATAGTCGTAAATGTCGTCTATTCGGTCTTCGTCCATTACCTCTTCTAAGAAATAATCAATATTGAGTTTCGTACCGCTATAAACAATAGCATCGACCTCGTCCAACAATTCCTCAAAATCCAAATTCAGGGTTTCGGCAATATCGTCTAAGGCCATCTGGCGGTCAATGCTCTGAATGATTTTTACTTTATTTTTCGATTTGTTGACTACCGTTTTTACTCTTAATTCTTCGGGGCGTTCAATGTCGTTGGCTTCACAATGTTCTTTTATCAAGTCGCAAAATGCCTGCCCATAACGTTTCGCCTTACCTTCGCCCACTCCCGGAATATTCTGTAATTCCTTCAGATTGATGGGATACATCAATGCCATCTGCTCCAGCGACACATCTTGGAAAATGACATAAGGAGGCACATCGTGTTTCTCTGCCATCTTCTTACGCAGCTTTTTGAGCTGATGATAGAGGTCTGGGTCGAGTGTCGCATGTTCGGCATCGTGTGTTTCTACCTCGTCTTCCTCTTGATGAGCCACGCTCTCCACAATCATAAACGACACAGGCTCTTTCAAGAACTTCTTCCCTCTACTTGTCATCTTGATGAGTCCGTAGTTTTCCACTTCCTTCTTCAGATACCCTGCGATGAATGCTTGCTGAATGACAGGCACCCATATCTTATCGTCCATATCTTCGCCCGACCCAAACTCTTCCAGTTCGTGATGCTTGTGCGACACCAAATCGTCGGTCCCGCGACCTTTGATAAAATCGACAAGATATTCTAATTTTACATTTTCTTTCAAAGCCAAGACTGCATTCAACACCACCACCAAGGCGTCTTTGGCCTCACGACGTGTTTTGGGGTGCAAGCAGTTGTCACAATTATGGCAGTTGTCTTTCAGATATTCCTCGCCAAAATAATGCAGCAATACCTTTCTGCGACACACAGACGACTCGGCATACACTGCCGTTTCTTGCAATAACTGTTTACCAATATCTTGTTCCACAACCGGCTTGCTCTCCATAAACTTTTCTAATTTATGGAGGTCTTTATGCGAATAATAAGCGATACAAAGTCCTTCGCCGCCATCGCGTCCGGCTCTTCCTGTTTCCTGGTAATAGCCTTCCAAGCTCTTAGGAATATCATAGTGTATCACAAATCGCACATCGGGTTTGTCTATTCCCATGCCAAAGGCTATGGTTGCTACAATCACATCGATACGCTCCATCAAGAAATCGTCTTGTGTCTGCGAGCGAGTGGCACTGTCTAAGCCTGCATGGTAAGGTGCTACCTTAATATCGTTGGTCTTCAAAACCGCTGCCAGTTCTTCCACTTTTTTACGCGAAAGACAATAGACAATACCGCTCTTGCCGGGATGCTGTTTGATTAGTTTGATGATGCTGCGGTCCACATCATCGGTTTTGGGACGTACCTCATAATAGAGATTGGCCCGATTAAACGAGCTCTTAAACTCTACTGCATCTACAATGCCTAGACACTTTTTGATATCCGAACGCACTTTGTCGGTGGCTGTTGCCGTAAGAGCAATAACGGGGGCATTGCAAATTTTGGTGATAGTGGGGCGAATATTACGATATTCCGGTCGGAAATCGTGTCCCCACTCTGATATGCAGTGGGCCTCATCCACAGCATAAAAAGAAATTTTCAGCTGTTTCAAAAACTCAACATTTTCTTCTTTACCCAATGACTCCGGGGCTATATACAGCAACTTTGTCTTTCCACACTTTACATCGTCCATCACCTGCTGAATAGCCGACTTGTTGAGTGATGAGTTGAGATAATGTGCCAGACATCCGTCTTCACTGATTCCGTTAATCACATCTACCTGATTTTTCATTAAGGCGATGAGAGGCGATATGACAATGGCTGTGCCTTCCATTAAAAGGGCAGGCAACTGATAGCACAAGCTCTTGCCTCCACCTGTGGGCATCAGCACAAAGGTGTCGTTACCCGACAATAAATGGCGGATAATGGCTTCTTGTTCGCCTTTAAACTGGTCGAATCCGAAATACTGTTTTAGCTTGTCCGTTAGATGTATATCTTGTGTCATAAATCATTGAGGTTCGGTATATCGAAGAGTCAACTTGGGGACAAAGAGCCGATAGCTATCATCAGTGGTGATACTCCTTCTTCTTTATGTCCATTCCGTTGGTTGTCAGTCTTTCAACTGTTGCAATCGTGCTTTATCTAATTGGTCTTTGGTATAATCCAGTGTTACGTCAAAACTCTTGGCTCGCTTAGATGGAATTTCAAACATAGCATCCATCATTACGGCTTCTACAATAGAACGTAAACCACGAGCACCTAATTTATATTCCACTCCTTTGTCTACAATATAATCGAGGGCATCTTGCTCAAAAGTAAGTTTGATACCATCCATCTCAAAGAGTTTGATATATTGCTTGACAATAGAATTCCTGGGCTCGGTCAGAATACGACTCAAAGCCTCTCTGTCCAATGGCTTGAGATAGGTGAGAACGGGTAAACGACCGATGATCTCGGGTATCAAACCAAAGGATTTCAAGTCTTGTGGTAAGATATATTGCATCAAGTCTCCCTTATCTATCTTGCGGACATTCTGCACCGAGTTATAACCCACGGTGTGTGTGTTGAGGCGTTGGGCAATCTTACGCTCAATTCCGTCGAACGCTCCACCACAGATAAACAATATATTCTTTGTATCTACATGTATATAATCTTGGTCGGGATGCTTACGGCCACCCTTAGGCGGAACGTTAACCATCGTACCTTCGAGTAGTTTTAACAGGCCTTGCTGAACGCCCTCACCGCTCACGTCGCGTGTAATGCTGGGGTTGTCGCTCTTACGGGCAATCTTGTCTATCTCGTCGATAAAGACAATACCACGCTCGGCCGCAGGAACATTATAGTCAGCCACCTGCAATAGACGACTCAAAATACTTTCTACGTCTTCTCCCACATAGCCCGCTTCTGTAAACACAGTGGCATCAACTATGGTGAAGGGAACATCGAGCAACTTTGCGATGGTGCGTGCCAAGAGGGTTTTGCCAGTACCGGTGCTACCCACCATGATGATATTGCTTTTTTCTATCTCAACCCCACTGTCGTCCATGGGTTGTTGCAAGCGTTTATAGTGGTTGTACACCGCAACCGAGAGATAGCGTTTGGCTTCGTCCTGGCCAATGATATATTCGTCGAGATACTGTTTTATTTCTTTGGGCTTAGGCACTTTCTTTAGTTTGAACTCGCCTTGCTTGGCGTGTTTCTCTTCTTTGTCGCCCAAGAGACCTGTCGACTCGACAATGTGATAAGCTTGTTGGGCACAGTCGTCGCAGATAAATCCGCTCATACCTGTTATCATCAAGTTTACATCGCCTTCTTTTCTTCCACAAAAGCTACAAACTTTTTTTGGCATTTATCTATTTTCTCCTTATTTAATTTGGCAGAACTCTACCACACTAATCTTTTTATACAAAACATTTATCTTATTTCTTTCTCACTAATACCGAGTCGATCATGCCATATTCTTTGGCCTCTTCGGCTGTCATCCAATAGTTACGGTCAGAGTCTTGGTACACTTTGTCGTAGGGAGTGTGAGAGTGGTTAGATATAATGGTGTAAAGTTCTTTCATAAACTTCAGAATTTCTTTGGCTTCGATTTCGATATCCGATGCCTGTCCTTGTACGCCTCCCAAGGGTTGGTGTATCATTACACGGCTATGAGGAAGTGCAGAACGCTTGCCCTCTTGACCTGTAACCAACAATACGGCACCCATAGAAGCTGCCATGCCTGTACAGATGGTGGCCACATCGCTGGTAATAAACTGCATCGTATCGTAAATACCCAAGCCTGCTGTTACGCTTCCGCCGGGGCTGTTGATATAAATGGAAATATCCTTACCCGATTCCACCGAGTCAAGGTATAACAACTGTGCTTGCAGGGTGTTGGCGGTAT
>JALEWR010000042.1 GCA_022783515.1 Prevotella sp. | reverse complement strand
TTATGCAAGAAAACAATAATGATATCCGTCCCCGTTCTCCTCGATTAACTATTCGAGTAGGCAACAGTTCTTTGTCGTTTGCCGTTATCGATCCGCAAGACGACCATCAACTCATGTACGAACCCTATTTGGTAAAAACGGGTATATCCATTGCTGCCAATCTGCGTGAAGCTTTTAAAACCTCACCCTTGTTGTTACGCGGTTTTCAACGTGTTCAGGTGGTTTTGGATACACCGGTGATGCTAGTTCCGCTCGAAGAGTTTAATGAGGCTGATGTCGAATTGCTTTACGACCATACCTTTCAACGTCATGATGCTGATGCCGTGATGCACTATGTGCTGCCCGATCTCAATGCTGTGGCAGTGTTTGGCATCAACAAAGACCTCAAGCTTGTGGTGCAAGACCATTTTTCGGACATTCGTGTGATGCCGTTGATGCGAAGTGTCTGGACGCATCTCCATCGCAAGAGCTTTATCGGAACACATCGCAAGCTCTACGTTTATTTTCGTGAGAAGAGCATGGACATCTTCTCTTTCGACAAAAATAGGTTGAAATTTACCAATACCTTCAATCTCACCGGTTCGCACGATGCCATCTATTTTATACTGTATGCGTGGAAACTGTTGAGCTACGACGGTTTGAACGACGAACTGCATCTTGTGGGTGATATTCCCGATAAAGATGAGATGAAAACAGCTTTGTTGCATTATGTGAAGAAAACCTATATAATCAACCCGGTAGCCGACTTCAATAGGGCTCCCATAACACAAATTCGCCATCTGCCTTACGATATGATGACGCTCTTCATCAAGCAAGGGCCACAACCCACTAAAATATAGAATATGAGAATTATCACAGGAGAATATAAGGGTAGACATTTTGATATTCCTCGCAATTTCAAAGCACGCCCCACAACAGATTTTGCCAAAGAGAATATATTTAATGTCCTGAATGGTTATATCGACTTGGAAGATATTACGGCATTGGATCTCTTTGCAGGCACAGGCAGTATTTCGTTGGAGCTGATTTCGCGTGGTTGCTCATCGGTGGTGAGTGTGGAAGCCGACCGCGAACATTCACAGTTCATACGTCAATGTATGACCAAGTTGGGTACAGATAAAAACATCTTGATACGAGGCGATGTCTTTAAGTTTGTGAAAAGCTGTCGCCAACAGTTCGATTTCATCTTTGCCGATCCCCCTTATGCCCTTCCCGAATTGCCCGCCATTCCCTCTCTCATCTTCGATAAAGACCTTTTGAAGCCCGGTGGCATCTTTGTCTTCGAGCATGGCAAGCACAACGACTTCTCCACTCACCCCCATTTTGTGGAGAAAAGAACTTATGGCAGTGTGAACTTCTCGATATTTAGGAAGGGAGAAGGGTAGGAGTAGTCATTTTCATTACTTTTTCTCCAGAGTAGGAAGGAATGCTTTTTCAATCTAAAAACAGTCATGTCCTTCTTTCCTTATCCCCATTTTTTTCTTCTAAGTCTTTGTCTTTTGTCGCTTTTTCTTTAACTTCGCAAATAGTAACTAAGCCTTTTGTTGGTAAGTAAAGATTGCATAGATGATAGATAGAGAAACCGTTGACAGGATTAAAGAAGCCTCGAATATAGTGGATGTGGTGTCCGAGTTTGTTACGCTGCGTAAGAGTGGTGCCAACTTTAAGGGCCTATGTCCTTTTCATGATGAAAAAACGCCGTCGTTCTATGTGTCTCCTGCCCGTGGCACCTGCCATTGTTTTGGGTGCGGAAAGGGAGGAAACCCTATTGGTTTTATCATGGAACACGAGCAGCTGACGTATGTTGAGGCATTGCGATGGTTAGCCCGAAAATACCATATCGAGATAAAAGAACGTGAGTTAACGGAGGATGAGAAGCGTGAACAAGGCGAACGCGAGAGTATGTTCATCGTTAACGAGTGGGCTGCCAAGCATTTTGAGAACATTCTGCACACGCATGTAGATGGCACAGCTATCGGTATGCAGTATTTCAGAGGTCGTGGCTTTAGAGACGACATCATTCGTAAGTTTCAGCTGGGTTTCGACCTCAACGACCGTGAATCATTGGCTCGCACGGCTGTGAGCGAAGGTTACAGAGATGAATACTTGGTAAAAACAGGATTATGTTATCGTCGCGACGACGGAAAAGTTATCAGTAGGTTTGCCGGTCGTGTTATTTTTCCATGGATAGGTGTGAGCGGTAAGGTCGTGGGTTTTGGCGGTCGACTCCTCGATTCACGCACCAAGGGAGTGCAACAGAAATATGTTAACTCGCCCGACTCAGAGGTTTATCATAAAGATCACGAACTTTACGGTATCTTTCAAGCTAAAAAGGCCATTGCAAAGGAAGATTGTGTGTATATGGTAGAGGGTTATACCGATGTGATTTCTATGCATCAGTGTGGTATAGAGAATGTGGTTGCCAATTCGGGTACGGCTCTTAGTGTGCATCAGATACACACCTTGCATCGTTTTACCGATAATATAGTGTTGCTCTACGATGGCGATGCCGCCGGTCAGCACGCCGCCTTGCGAGGCACTGACATGCTTTTGGCGGAGGGAATGAATGTCAAGGTGTTGCTCTTACCAGAAAACGAAGACCCCGATAGCTTTGCTCGCAAGCACACAGCCGATAGTTTCAAGCAATATATCGACGAGCATCAGGCCGACTTTATTCAATTTAAAACCCGACTGTTGTTGGAGGGTGAGGCCGATCCTGCGAAGCGTTCGGAGGCGATAGCCTCGATAGTGAAGAGCATTTCGGTGGTTCCCAATCCCATTTTACGAGACACCTATGTACACGAATGCTCACTTAGATTGGGCATAAGCGAAGCTACGCTGGTCAATACGATGAACGGCTTTATACGAGAAGAAAAGGAACAGAAGGCGGGAGAGGTGCGTCGCAGGCAAGAACAAGCCCGATTGGCAGCGGTTACGGAAGCTGTGCAACCCACCACACCATTGGAACAGGCGGGTAAGGTGGAAAAAATGTTGGTGCAGATGATTATCCGTCATGGCAATCAAGTGATTTTTAGAAACGTTCAAGACGATGAGGGAAACAGCTGTAACCTTACAGTGGCACAATATATTTATTGCGACTTGTCGAGCGATAGTTTGTTTTTTAGTAATCCCTTGTTCAACACCATCTTGGAGGAAGCGGTGGAACGGTGCGAGCATCCTGGCTTCGAGGCAGAGCCTTACTTTATCCATCACGACAATATTGAGATTAGCAGGTTGGCCAACAGCATGTCGATGGACCGTTATCAGATGCTGAAAGCCCAGACGCAAAAGGAAGAAGAGATGGACGAGGTGATGCGGATGCAGAAAGAAAAAGATAAGGAAGATAGCTTGCAACAACAAACCATACGCTTGCTTCTCGACTTCCGGTTGGACTATTTGGAACATGCACTAAAAGAAAAGCAAGCTGCCATAGCACAAGCTTCTAACGATCCGGAACGCCTGATGCAACTGATGGCAGAGTTTAAGGAACTGCAAGAAACACGAAATGCTGCGGCAAAAGCATTAGGCAGTGAGATTGTGATATAAGAAAAGATGACTTTTGAAGTGTTCAACTGGCTGTTGTTGGCCATCTACTCGCTCGTGGTGGTGAGTGTTATGGTCAAGGTGTTGCTGGACAATCGGCAACCCGCTCCCACTATGGCTTGGCTTTTGGTCTTGGGCTTCCTGCCTATTGTCGGCATTATTCTTTATTTTTTCTTTGGTCAGAACACACGAAAAGAACGTCATATCAGCGAGAAAAGTATGGATTTGCTCACACAACGCAGTGTGCAAGAATATGTTGAGCAAACCGATTTGCACCTACCCGAAGAGCATCGGGTACTTATTCAACTCTTTGCCAACCTGAGTTGGGCTTTGCCTTATAAAGACAATGAGGTGGAGGTATATACCGACGGCTACGGCTTTTTCTTGGAATTGCTGCAACAGATTGGGAAAGCTCGCCACCATATTCACTTGATGACTTATATCATTGAAGACGATGCACTGGGTCGCTTATTGTCAGATGCACTCATCGATAAGGTGAAAGAGGGTGTGGAAGTGAGATTGATGTACGACGATGTGGGAGCGTGGAAGACGAGAAACAAATTTTTCAATCAACTGCAAGCTGCGGGAATAGAGGTTTGTAGTTTTATGCCCGTACACTTCCCCATGTTCACCAGTAAGGTCAACTACCGCAATCACCGCAAGCTTTGCATCATCGACGGCAAGGTGGGTTTTGTTGGTGGCATGAACATTGCTTTGCGATATGTCAAAGGAACGAAAAAACAAGCGTGGCGAGATACGCACCTTTCCGTTCGTGGAGGGGTGGTATATGCCATTCAGCGTGCTTTTCTCATGGACTGGTATTTTATGACTCGCACCCTCATCAACGATGATGTTTACTATCCCGAGCAAGACCCCATGATATCAAATGATTGCATCGCACAGCTCGTGACCAGTGGACCAATTTCTCCTTGGCCCGATATGATGCAGGGCTATATGCGTGTTTTGCTCGAAGCCAAGAACTATGTGTACATGGAAACACCCTATTTCGTTCCCACCGAACCTATTTTATATGCCATGAAAATTGCGAGTCAGGCAGGCGTTGACGTGCGTTTGATGATTCCCAAGCATGCCGATACGCGATTGGCACAATGGGCAGGGAAACCTTATTTGGCGTCGGCAATGGAGGCAGGTGTAAAGGTTTATTATTACACGGCAGGCTTTAATCACAGCAAACTCTTGGTGTGCGACGATAGCCTTTGCACCTGTGGTTCTACCAATATTGATATTCGCAGCTTTGAAAATAATTTTGAGTCGAACGTCTTTTTCTACGATCGTAAGATGGCATTAAAGTTCAAAGAAATTTTTATGGAAGACTTGAGACATTGTGTTGTGGCAGACGAACAAGAGATGCTTCATCGACGCTCATACTTAAAACGTCTATGGGAAGGCTTGACCAAACTCTTGGCTCCGCTATTATAGGTGGGAAGGGAGTCCTGAAGATTGGACCGGTTAGCGGAAGATTGCAGGAATTAACTCACTTTGCGTTTGGGACTTAAGTATATAAACGTTTCCCGAAGGGAGTCATCTCTTAACAGCTTAGGGTTGCGAGTTGGTGAGCAACCCCGGACAAGGTGCTTCGTAAACGTTTCTTACTTGTTAACTAACCCCCAATAGGTTATAATTTCTCCTTTTTACATTGTGGCTTGGAGAAAAAGGATTATATTTGCAGCGAAACGAAAAATAGACTTATGCTGACAGTCAAGCACCTTACATTTAATTATAAGAGTCGTAAAGACAATCTTTTCGACGACTTTTCATTAGAATTAACCCCAGGGAATATCTACGGATTGTTAGGTGCCAATGGGGCAGGAAAATCCACCTTATTATATCTTATGGCAGGTTTGCTTACACCCGGACAAGGGGGTGTGGAGTTAGAAGGTGTTGATGTGCGTTTGCGAAAACCGCAAACCTTGCGTGAAATCTTTATTGTTCCCGACGAATTTCAGCTGCCGCGTATGCTTCTTTCCGATTATGTGCGAACCTACAGTGTGTTCTATCCTCGCTTTTCTCATGAGGATATGGAACGTTACCTCGAAGTGTTCGGAATGTCGAAGGATGTGCATCTGGGCGAGTTGTCGTTGGGACAAGGCAAGAAAGTGTTTATGAGCTTTGCCATGGCCACCCACACCAAGATACTGCTGATGGACGAACCTACCAACGGGTTGGATATTCCGGGTAAAGAACAGTTTAGACAATTCCTCACTGCCGGCCGCAGAGAAGACAGCATCTTCTTTATTTCCACCCATCAGGTGAAGGATATTGAGCAAGTCTTGGATCGTGTTTTGCTCTTGGACAACAACCGTCTGTTGGTGGATGTGGATGCCAATGGACTGAAGAAAGACGGAAAACTGGATCTTGAAGAGTTTTTTAATGAACAAATCAACTTAAAGAATACAACAGATGCAATTCGATAACAGCAATTTTTCTTTTACGCGTTTTGTTGCCTACTTCAAAATGTTGTGGGTGGAACGATGGCGTTCCAATATAGTGAAAGTGGCACTCCTTTTTGGCTTGTGCGTAGTGTTGATGATGTGGATCTCGTTCTTGGTTTATCCTGCAGCTGTCGGTTCGGAGTTTTATAGCAACACTCGTGATGAGGCAGAAGAGCCACTTTTTGTTTGCATGTCATTACTCTTTCTTGTCGGTGGCTGTGTGTTGGGCAGCGAAATGCTGAAAGGTGCCAGAAGTAAAGGCGAGCGAATAACGATGCTTACCATGCCTGTTACCGGCTTTGAGAAGTGGTTGGCGAGGTGGATGATGTGCGTTCCTCTCTACATTGTGGCCTTCTTGGGTTGCATGTATGCGGCCGATACCTTGCGTGTGGGCGTCTTCTCGGGCTTATATCCACAGTTAAATGTATATTATTTAAATGTGTTTGGCTTTTCATGGGGAAGTGATGGAGTTAGCCTTCTTTGGTTAATATATTTCTATCTCACAGCCATCTATGTTTTGGGCGGTGTATTCTTTCCACGCAAAGCCATGCTTAAAACCACAGCTTTTACCTTTGTGCTTTTTATTGTTGTGGAGCTTTTACAGATAAGTTTGGCAGTAGCATTTTTTATATCTGTTAGCTCGGAAATGCTATCTGTAATGAAAATATTCTTTTGGCTTTCGGTTCCGGTGCTTTGGGGGTTGTCTTATTGGCGGATGAAAGAGTTGGAGGTAATCGACTGAATAGGATAGTTGATATGCAATAACCTATTAATTAAGGAGAAGAAAAATGAAGAAAACAACATTATTTACCATTATATTCTTTGCTTGCAGTTTGCTGTTCTATTTTGGCATCCAGCTTGTCTCATTCGCGTCTCTATCTAATGCAAATGACGATATTATCAGATTGGA
>JALEWR010000029.1 GCA_022783515.1 Prevotella sp. | reverse complement strand
TGGATGTTGTAAAAAATAAACATGAAAAAAACTTATTCGTTTTATTCCTGTTTTTCGTACATATTTATTAATTTTACGGAGCTAAATAATAAATGTGACACCTTTTTTATTACTATGCGATAGGGTGGGGTGATATCATTTGTGCAAAGAAAACTGATGAAATAATATAAAGAATATGGAAATAGCAGAAAGATTTATTAATTATACTAAGTTCGATACACAGTCGGACGATGCGTCGGAAACCGTTCCCAGTACAGCCAAACAGCTGATATTTGCAGACTATCTGAAGAAAGAATTGGAGCGTGAAGGTTTGAGTGATGTGGAGATGGACGAGAAAGGTTATATCTATGCCACATTGAAGTCGAACGTTAAAAAGCAAGTTCCCACCATCGGTTTTATCGCTCACTATGATACAAGTCCTGATTCGAGCGGTGCTAACGTGAAAGCACGCATCGTAGAAAACTATGATGGCGGTGATATCGAATTGTGTCCGGGTGTTGTTTCTTCGCCCAATAAATTTCCCGAATTGAAGAATCATGTGGGCGAAGACCTCATCGTTACCGACGGGACAACTCTTTTGGGAGCCGACGATAAGGCCGGTATTGCCGAGATTGTGCAAGCTATGTGCTGGCTTCGCGACCATCCCGAAGTGAAGCACGGTGATATTCGTGTTGGCTTTAATCCCGATGAAGAGATTGGCCGTGGTGCTCACCACTTCGATGTAGAGAAGTTTGGTTGCGAATGGGCATACACTATGGACGGCAGCGACTTAGGAAATTTGGAATATGAAAACTTCAATGCCGCCGGTGCCAAGGTTGTAATTAAGGGTGTGAGTGTGCATCCAGGTTATGCAAAAGGTAAGATGATCAACGCTTCGCAGGTGGCTTGCGAGTTCAATGCCATGTTGCCGGCCGACGAGCGACCTGAAACCACCGAAGGTTACGAAGGCTTTTACCATCTCACAGGCATGGAGACAGCCACAGAAGAAGCAAAGCTGAGTTATATTATCCGCGATCACGACCGTCAGAAGTTTGAAAACAGAAAGAAATTTTTTGCTCAATGTGCCGCTACTCTCAACGAAAAGTATGGCGAAGGAACTGTAGAGGTGGTCTTGAACGACCAATATTACAACATGAAGGAGAAAATAGACCCCTGCATGCATGTTATTGATATTGTGTTGCAGGCAATGCAAGAGAGTGGCGTATCGCCAAAGGTAGACCCTATTCGTGGAGGAACAGACGGAGCACAGCTAAGTTTCAAAGGCTTGCCCTGTCCCAATATCTTTGCCGGCGGTGTCAATTTTCACGGCCCTTACGAGTTTGTCTCCATTCAAGTGATGAAAAAAGCCGTAGATGTTATTGTGAAGATATGCGAGATTACTGCAGCATATCACGATTAATTTCTCTGTGATAAGCACCGCAGATGCCAACCAGTGTGGCTCTGCGGTGTTTTTATCTCCTCAAAAAAAACTTTTTATTGTTCAATGTCTCAATTACCCGGTCTTATTACCGACCTCGCCCTCATACTTGTTGTGGCAGGTATCGTAACCATTCTCTTTAAAAAGCTGCGTCAGCCTCTTGTGCTGGGTTATATTGTGGCGGGCTTTTTGGTGTCGCCACATATGCCCTATATCCCCTCGGTTATCGACCATGCCAATATAAAGTTATGGGCAGATATAGGCGTCATCTTCTTGCTTTTCTCCATGGGACTCGACTTTTCGTTCAAGCGAATCATGAGGTTAGGTATGTCGCCTTTTATCGCCGTGAGTTTTATTGTGGCGTCAATGGCGTTTGTAGGTTATTCGGCAGGCCGACTGTTTGGATGGACTCATGTTGAAAGTATTTTTATTGCCGCCATCTTTTCCGTATGTAGCAGTACGACGATTATATATAAAACCTTTAACGACCTCAAGCTCAAGCATCATAAGTTTACCGATATTGTGATGAGCGTGTTGGTGTTGGAGGACGTGACCTCCATCATCATGATGGTTATTCTTCCCACTTTGGCTGTGGGCAGTGCCATCAGCGGTTGGGAATTTGCTGGTACCATCTCGAAGATTTTCTTTTTTATCATACTTTGGTTTGTGGTGGGCATTTTTGTCGTACCCCTCTTTTTGCGTCGCATCCGCCAATATCTCACCAACGAAATTTTGGTCATTATTTCGCTCGCCCTCTGCTTCTTGATGTCGGTACTCTCTGCATCGGTAGGCTTTAGTAGTGCCTTTGGTGCTTTCGTTATGGGGTCTATTCTCTCTGAAACGATAGAAGGCAATAAGATTATAAGGGTAGTCGACCCCATCAAAGACCTCTTCGGAGCCATCTTCTTTGTGTCGGTGGGTATGCTTGTGGAGGTGGGCGTGTTGATAGAATATGCTCTGCCCATCCTCGCCATTGTGTGTTTTGTTATCTTAGGTCAAGCTATCTTTGGTACAATGGGTTTTCTCTTTAGTGGCCAGTCGCTCAAAACCTCTATGCGATGCAGCTTTTCCATGGCACAGATAGGTGAGTTCCCCTTTATCATTGCAACCTTAGGTTTGAGCTTGGGTGTCATAGGTGAGTTTATCTATCCGGTGATTGTGGCAGGTTCTGCCCTCACTACTTTCCTTACACCTTATATAATTAAGTCGGCAGTTCCCACCTATAACTTTATAGAGAAACATTTGCCCAAACGCTGGGTGAAGACCCTCCACCGCTTGAGTATTGGCGAAGAGAAGGTTTCGACCGATAATATGTGGAAGAGTTTGATGACCTCCATGCTCTATATTACCCTGATTAATGTAATTGTAAGCATAGGAGTTATTCAGCTGATGCTCACCTTTGCCTTACCGCTTTTGCAAGGCTTTTTGCCCGATATGTGGGCAAATGTGGCTTGTGGCTTGCTCACTCTGTTATTTGTCGCTCCCTTCTTGCGTATGATTATCAGCAAGCCCAACCACAGCGACGAGTTTAAAACCCTTTGGACAGACGGCCATCGCAACCGTCTTCCCTTACTTTTCACCGTCTTGGTGCGTATCATTATCTGTGTGATTTTGATATTTTATACCAGTTCCAAGCTCACTTATATGTCTAATGCCCTACTGATTAGTGTGGCGGTGGCATTGATTATACCTATTATCATGTCGCGACATCTCAAGCAAAGAGGTATCAAGATGGAACGTTTGTTTATTCAAAACCTGCGTTCAAAAGAAATAGAGTCGATTGTTTTGGGTAATGATAAACCGGTATATGCCAATCACCTGTTGGACCGCAATGTTCATATCTCCATCTTCGAGATACCCGAAGACAGTATGTGGGTGGGGCAACAGCTGAAAGAATTGCACTTGAGGGCGAAGTATGGCGTCAATATCAGTGGCATTATTCGTGGTAGAAAGCGTCTCAATATTCCTGATGGAAACGCCTGTATTTTTCCTTATGATAAAGTGGAAGCTATTGGAACCGACGACCAGCTTAAGAGTTTTAGTTTGGCCCTGTCGGAAGAAGTGTATGGCGAAGACATCCGGATGGAAGACAGAGAGATGAAACTCGAACAGATTGTTGTTACCAAAAACTGTCCCTTTGTAGGAAAAACATTGGTGGAAAGCGGCATCAGAGACCGCTATAACTGCTTGTTGGTGGGTATTGACGAAGGCAACGAAAACCTCGCAACCATCAATCCCAACCGCCGATTTACCGTAGGCGATATCATTTGGTTGGTAGGAGAGCGAGCCGCTTTGCGAGAATTACGGGGAGGCGAGGCTTAACCCTGCTATCTGATATGTGGAATTGACAATTAAAGGATACCCCAACCGAGGTGTCCTTTAATCGTATCATAAATAGTCGCTTTTTTTGTTTTTCTTGTCGTTTGTCATTAATTGTTACGATAAAAGTTTTTAATTTTGTCGTTGAAAAAGGTTGATAGAATAATGTTATAAAAAATCATACAAGATATGAGTTTAAATATTGAAAAGGGTAACCAAAAGAGAATTGTTATTGTAGGTGGTGGTTTTGGTGGTCTGCGGTTGGCTAATAAGCTGAAAGGCACCGACTATCAAGTGATATTGATTGACAAGAATAACTACCATCAGTTTCCTCCGCTCATCTATCAGGTGGCTTCTTCGGGTATGGAAGCCAGTTCGATATCGTTCCCTTTCAGAAAACACTTCCAGCATCGCAAGAACTTATACTTCCGTATGGCAGAACTTCGTGGCATCTTTCCCGAAAAGAAGTTGATACAAACATCTATCGGTAAGGTGGAGTACGACTATCTGGTGTTGGCAGCCGGCACCACAACCAATTTCTTTGGCAATAAGAATGTGGAGCAACATGCCATTCCCATGAAAACCGTTTCAGAGGCAGTGGGATTGCAGAATGCCATCTTGGGCAATATAGAACGCTCCATTACTTGTGCCACAAAGCTGGAACAACAGGAATTGCTCAATGTTGTGATTGTGGGTGGTGGTGCCACCGGCGTAGAGATAGCCGGCGTTTTGTCGGAAATGAAGCGTACCATTCTGCCACGCGATTACCCCGATTTGGATCCCAGTTTGATGAATATATATCTGATTGAAGCAGGAAATCGGCTCCTTTCGGCTCTTTCTCCAGAGTCGTCGGCTGCTTGTGAACGTTATTTACGCGAGATGGGCGTTAACATTTTGTTGAACAAGATGGTAACCGATTATCAAGAGCATAAGGTGATGTTGGCAGATGGCAGTTCGATATCTACTCGTACCTTTATCTGGGTGAGTGGTGTGGCAGGTCAGGAAGTTCCCAATCTCTCAGCCGAACATATCACCCGCGGCCGCCGTATCAAGGTAAATGGCTTGAACGAGGTGGAGGGTTTAGATGGCGTATATTGCATTGGCGACCAGTGTTTGATGGAGGGCGACGAGGCATATCCCAATGGTCATCCACAGTTGGCACAGGTCGCTATTCAGCAAGGCAGTAATCTGGCAAAGAATTTCAAACGAATGCTCAAGGGCAAAGAATTGAAAACATTCCGCTATAAAAACCTCGGGGCAATGGCAACCGTGGGCAGAAACAAGGCGGTGGCAGAATTTGCGACCTTTAAGATGAGTGGTTTTTGGGCATGGTTTATGTGGTTGGTGGTGCATCTTCGTTCTATCTTAGGAGTGCGAAACAAAGCTATCGTGTTGCTCAACTGGATATGGAACTACTTCAACTATAACCAATCGCTTCGCATGATTTTTTATCCACAAAAAGCAAGAGAGATAAAAGAACGTGAAAAACGAGAGGCAACAGAACACTGGGGAGAAGACCTCTTAGGTAAAGAATAAAGAAAGTATATGAAAAATCCGCATGGGCAATAGGCTGCATGTGGATTTTTTCATGTGAAGCAACATCAAAAAGCATTTAAGTTGCCCCCTAATCCAAATAAATTTCGTATTTTTGCAAGATAAAGAATATATTCTAAAATAAGATATGAACGTACTGGAATTAAGTGAACAGGAGATTGTCAGAAGACAGAGCCTGCAGGAATTGCGTGATATGGGCATTGATCCCTATCCCGCAGCAGAATATCCTACGAACGCATTCTCTACCGAAATCTTGGCGAACTTCAAAGATGAAGAACAACGCGAAGTGTGTATCGCCGGTAGAATGATGACTCGCCGTGTGATGGGAAAGGCGAGCTTTGTGGAGTTGCAAGACTCAAAAGGCCGTATCCAAGTGTATATCACACGCGATGATATTTGTCCGGAAGAAAATAAAGATTTATATAATACGGTGTTTAAACGCTTGTTGGATATCGGCGACTTTATCGGTATCAAGGGTTTTGTCTTTAGAACCCAGACAGGCGAAATTTCTGTTCATGCCAAGGAATTAACCTTGTTGAGCAAGAGTTTAAAACCGCTGCCCATCGTTAAGTATAAGGATGGAGTGGCTTTCGATAAGTTTGATGATCCCGAGTTACGCTATCGTCAGCGTTATGTTGACCTCGTTGTGAATGAAGGAGTGAAAGATACCTTCCTCAAACGGGCAACCATCTTGCGTACAATGCGTCAGGTGTTGGACGATGCAGGTTATACTGAGGTGGAAACACCAACCTTGCAAAACATTGCAGGAGGAGCTTCTGCACGTCCTTTTATTACGCATTTCAATGCCTTGAACACAGAGATGTATATGCGTATTGCTACCGAACTCTACCTCAAACGTTTGATTGTGGGTGGTTTTGAAGGTGTGTACGAAATAGGAAAGAACTTCCGTAACGAAGGTATGGACCGCACCCATAACCCCGAATTTACTTGTATCGAACTCTATGTACAGTACAAGGACTATAATTGGATGATGAGCTTCACCGAACAATTGCTTGAAACCATCTGTACAGCGGTTAATGGTAAGCCTGAAACAGTGATTGATGGACAGGTAATCAGCTTCAAGGCTCCTTATCGTCGTTTACCCATTTTGGATGCAATACAAGAGAAAACAGGATACGACCTCAATGGAAAGAGCGAAGAAGAAATAAGAGAAGTTTGCAAGAAATTGAACTTAGAGGTAGATGAAACCATGGGCAAGGGTAAGCTTATCGATGAGATTTTCGGTGAGTTCTGCGAAGGTCAGTTCATTCAGCCCACCTTTATTATCGACTATCCCGTAGAGATGAGTCCGCTCACCAAGATGCACCGCTCTAAACCCGGACTAACCGAGCGTTTCGAGTTGATGGTTAATGGTAAGGAGTTGGCTAATGCTTATTCAGAGTTGAACGACCCCATTGACCAAGAAGAGCGTTTTGTTGAACAGATGAAATTGGCGGATAAGGGCGATGATGAGGCTATGGTTATCGACCAAGACTTCCTCCGCTCGCTTCAATATGGTATGCCCCCAACCTCTGGTATCGGTATCGGTATCGACCGTTTGGTGATGCTTCTCACCGGGCAGACAACCATTCAAGAGGTGTTGTTCTTCCCACAGATGCGTCCGGAGAAGAAGATTCCTAAGAGTAGTGTTGCCGAATGGAGCGAATTAGGCGTTGCAGAGGAGTGGGTTCCTGTATTCAATAAGGCGGGTTATAACCTCATATCCGACATCAAGGAAGTGAAAGCACAGAAGCTCCAGATGGAGGTTTGTGGCGTAAACAAGAAGTATAAGTTGGGCTATGATAATCCTAAGGTGGAAGAGTTCCAAGCATGGATTGACAAAGCCAACGAAAGATAAACAACAGAGAAAGGTGGAAGAGCGAAAGATTTTGCTCGCGATGATGAAGAGACAGCTCTCGTCTACAGAAGCAAAAGAACAATAGTTTCGCACTTTCACCTTTTTGTCGTTTTTCTTTCCACATGATAAGTATATGTTTAATTGTGGTAAAATAGCTATTGTAGGAGGTGGAAGCTGGGCTACTGCCATAGCAACGATTGTGATGAGGCATACTCACCACATTGGTTGGTATATGCGTCGCGACGATAGAATAGAAGAATTCAAGCGTCTGGGGCATAATCCTGCTTATCTTACAAGCGTACATTTTAAGGTCGACAACATCTTTTTTTCGAGCGATATCAATAAAATCGTTGAAAATTATGATACGTTGATTTTCGTTACACCTTCTCCTTACCTCAAGAGTCATTTAAAGAAGCTCCGTATCCGGTTGCGTGATAAGTTTATCATCACAGCGATTAAGGGGTTGGTTTCGGACGAAAATCTCACTTGTTCCGACTTTTTCCATCAAGTATACGATGTGCCTTACGAAAACATTGCATGTATCGGAGGCCCCTCTCATGCAGAAGAGGTGGCGTTGGACCGCTTGTCTTACCTCACTGTAGGTTGCTCTGACGAAGAGAAAGCGAAGGCTTTTGCCGAGGTGTTGAGTAGCGAGGTCATCAAAACAAAAACGAGTACAGATGTGGTGGGCATTGAATATTCGTCGGTGTTGAAGAATGTTTATGCCATTGCCGCAGGTATTTGTAGTGGTTTGAAGTATGGCGATAACTTCCAGGCTGTACTCATGTCTAATGCCGTTCAGGAAATGTCGCGTTTCTTAATGGCCATTCATCCCATCGAACGCAATGTGTATGACAGTGCCTATTTGGGCGATTTGCTCGTTACAGGCTATTCTAACTTCTCGCGTAACCGCACCTTTGGTTCGATGATTGGTAAGGGATATAGCGTCAAGAGCGCTCAGATAGAGATGGAAATGATTGCCGAAGGCTTTTTCGGAACCAAGTGTATGAAAGATATGAACAGGCATTTGCATGTCAATATGCCGATTCTCGATGCGGTGTATAATATTTTATACGAACGCATTTCACCTCAGATAGAGATAAAACTCTTAACAGATAGTTTCAGATAAGAACAGGAGGGGGACGACAATAGTAAGATGATTCTGACGACTGTTGTGGGTTTCTCCTTAACAATAAACAATTTCTAAACAATAAAAAGAATGAAGAATATCAGTTTAGACATTACCAAGGCTGCATCGTTTTTGAAAGAAGGTGCGGTTAAGGCATACGAAAAAGAAGTGAAGATTGCTCAGGAAACACTTGAAAACGGCACTTGTCCGGGTAACGACTTTTTGGGTTGGTTGCATCTTCCAACCTCAATTACACCTGCTTTCTTGGCAGAAATCCAGGCTGTTGCCGACACCTTGCGTGCTAAGTGCGAAGTAATCGTTGTGGCAGGTATCGGTGGTAGCTATCTCGGTGCTCGTGCAGTAATCGAAGCTTTGGGCAATTCGTTTGCGTGGTTGGTTAACGATAAGAGTAACCCCACTATTGTTTTTGCAGGTAATAATATAGGAGAGGACTATCTCTACGAACTCAGTGCCTATCTCAAAGATAAGAAATTTGGTGTAATCAATATCTCTAAGTCGGGTACAACCACAGAAACAGCTCTTGCATTCCGTCTTCTCAAGAAGCAATGCGAAGACCAATGGGGCAAAGAAGCTGCAAAAGATGTGATTGTAGCCATTACCGATGCCACGAAGGGAGCAGCTCGTGCAGCAGCCGATAAGGAAGGTTACAAGACCTTTATCATTCCCGATAATGTAGGCGGACGTTTCTCTGTACTCACTCCTGTGGGACTTCTTCCCATTGCTTGTGCCGGTTTCGACATCACAACCTTGGTAAAAGGTGCTGCCGATATGGAGCAGGCAACAGGTTTGAACGTGCCTTTTGAAGAGAATATTGCAGCCCAATATGCCGCTGTTCGTAATGTTCTATATCAAGAGGCAGGTAAGAAAATCGAGATTGTGGTTAATTATCAGCCTAAGCTCCACTTCTTTTCAGAATGGTGGAAACAACTCTATGGCGAGAGCGAAGGTAAGGATGGTAAGGGTATTTTCCCTGCGGCCTGCGATTTCACTACCGACCTTCACTCCATGGGACAATGGATTCAGGAGGGCGAACGCTCCATCTTTGAAACTATTATTAGCATTGAAAAACCCGAGCATGAGGTCCTTTTCCCACACGATGAGGAAAATCTCGATGGCTTAAACTTCCTTGCCGGCAAGCGGGTTGATGATGTTAACAAAATGGCAGAGTTAGGAACCTTATTGGCACATGTCGATGGTGGCGTTCCCAATATTCGCGTAGTTGTACCTCAACTCAACGAATACTATTTGGGTCAGCTTATCTATTTCTTTGAGATTGCTTGCGGTATCAGTGGCAACCTCTTAGCTGTTAACCCCTTCAACCAACCTGGTGTGGAGGCGTATAAGAAGAATATGTTTGCCCTTCTCGATAAACCCGGTTACGAAGAAGAAAGTAAGAAAATTAAAGAAAGATTGGGGTAAAAAGAAAAGAATAAGTCTCACCCTCTGCTCTTTTTCAAAAGGAGAGGGAAAAGAGGTACTCTTTTAGAAAGACAAACTGAATATATAATAAGGAAGCTATGTAGTACATGGCTTCCTTATTAGTCTTAACCAAGAAGAGAATAGTGAGTTGGTGTTCTTTAGGTAATATTTGGAAGGATGAATACGAATAAAAAACTAAGTGATAATAAGCAAGGCACATCACATCCCTCTCCCCTTGGAGAGGTGCCAGGGATAAGGCTTTTGGATGAATTTCCGTCATCCGTTCGCCTTTTCCTTTTCGACATGGACGGTGTACTTTATAACTCCATGCCCAATCATGTCATTGCTTGGCAAGAGTCGATGAAAAGTTTCGATTTGGAGATGAGTGTCGATGATGTCTATGCCACAGAGGGAATGCGTGGTGTGGAAACGATTCAGCGAATGGTGAAAGAGCAACAACAACGCATCATTGATGAGGAGGAGGCACTGAGAATGTACAACGAGAAGGCCCGTATCTTTGCAACCTTACCTGAAGCTCCTGTGATGGAGGGCGTGATGGAAGTGATGAATAAGATACAACAAGCGGATATGCTCATCGGCGTTGTTACGGGTAGTGCCCAACGGCCGTTGTTAGAACGTTTGGAACAAGACTTCGGAATGTTTGTTCCTTCTCATCGTGTTGTTTCGGCTTTCGATGTCAGTCGTGGCAAACCGGCTCCCGATCCATATCTCATGGGACTGAAAAAAGCAGGCGATATACCTGCCACTGAAGCCGTTGTGGTAGAAAATGCACCGATGGGGGTGCGTGCCGGTGTGGCTGCAGGCATCTTTACGGTGGCAGTCAACAGCGGACCATTGCCCAATAGCGTGTTAGCCGGCGAAGGTGCTCATATCGTCTTTGATGATATGCCTCAGTTCCGAGACAATTGGGATGAGTTGTTTTTGAAACGATAAATTTCATCCTAACTCAACTCAAAATCCTCTTCGTTTGATTGTAAACATTCGCTTCCTCTTCTTTTGTTTCCAAATCGGGGAGGTGAATGAAATCAATAAAGAACCACCCATCAACATTCGTTGAAAGAATGAGATGGGTGGATTGTTTTTTTTGTTGTCCTAAAAAATCTGTTTTTCTCAGAAGACTTTCCTATTTTCCTACAATACCTATTACATAGATTTGAAGATGATTGTCTTTATCCTTGAATAATCTTTTTGAGTCCTTCTATAATTGTATCGATAGCAATTCCCGAGCGTTCGCTCATCATCTTGATATCTACCTTTCCTATAATCAATTTTCCGAGCGGAGTGTTGAGCATCTTAAATTCGGGAGCTATCTCCGGTAGGCGTTGAGCCAAGTGTGGATATTGTTTGAGCAACGGCTTGAGCTTGGTGTCAGGGGTGATTGCTACCACCTCCTCATACTTCTCTTCCGTTGCTTCCGGCTTCTTTTCCTCCTCTTCTTTCTGTTCTTCTTCCATCGTCACCGTGCCTCCATTATCTTCGGTTGCCCATGTGAGCAGGGTACGAGAACCCTCGAAACCACGAATGCGTGTACAATCTTGCATCATTTCCAATACACCGCGGAACTTACCTTCGCTGTCTCTCACCGCCACATAGTAGATATAGATAAACAATCCGGGTTTGTTAATCCAAAATTCTGCTTTGTTCTGTTCTCCACTACGCAACTTGTCTATCACCTCACGCACAATGTGGGCACTCTTTTTGGGGTGGCAGTTCATCACTTCACGACCAATTACGTTCTTACTTCTTGGGAAGATGCGGTGGTCGGTGTCAGAATAGAAGCATACCAACTCGTTCTCGTCAACAAATGATATGTCGATGGGCAGATGCTTATAAATAAGGTTGATTTGCTCTAATGTGAGCTTTCCTGTCGTTACATCTAACTTTTCGTTGTTACCGGCTGAATAACCATACTTACCCAGCAGTGCCTGCAACTCGTTGGCAAAGCCATCGGTTGTCGTTTTGTTAGCTGTTGGAGGTGCAGCAGTGGTCGTGTGTGACACTTGGAAGAAAGCAAAACCAATCTCTTGATCGCCCGATTTCATGTCTTCAAACTCCTCTTCATTGATTAATGCCAATGAAGTGGGGTAGAGTACAAACTCTTCTTTCTCCATCAAGTCGCGAGCATACATCACCACCTTTTTCTGTTGTTCGATAAACTCCTCTTCTTTTTCTTCTCTCAACAAGCGTTCCGCCTCGCGTATCTCATCACGCACCAAGTCGTCGAAAGTCCACATCGTTGTGGTAGGGCGTGTAAACCCCTTGCGTTCCAACATGGGATAAAGCTGGTTTTGCTTGCGTTTATAGTGAAGAGGATATTGACTAATCTTGTCGTACAGCTCCAACCACTGATTCTTAATCATGGGATATTGTACCAAATCTTCTACTGCCAAGAGCAGTCTTTTCATCTCCTCATTTTCTTTGAGGTAGTGCATGATGGGGTGATCGGCGGGTAAGTTGGGTTGAACATTCTCCAGCTGGTCGCCCAGCATTGCAATTACGGCATGCACATCTTCGCGTACGCATTCGTCCTCATGTTCTTCGGTCATGGTCTGTTCTATGTATGCCAAGTGGTAAGCACTCACTTTGCCCACGCGTTCTTTAATTTGTTGTTGTGCCTCTTCTGCACTGATTTTTCTTTCGCTGTATGCTGTTTTAATTTCAAAGAGCGTTTTAAGTTGATCTTCGTTGATGGGAGGAAGATAACTCCTCATTTTATTTTCCATTGACTATTACTATTAATCTAATTTATCTTGATATGGCAAAGTTCGGAAATAGCAGTCAAATGTTAAGTAACAAATGTTACCTTGAATATTCAAAAGACGTTAATAGTGGAATAAAAAATACAAAAACATAATGAATTGAAGTAAAATCAATGGAAAAACGACTACCCTTTAGTACGCTCTAAAGGATATGATAGAAGTTTAGAAAGCAAAGTCTTGTCGAATTTTGCTATTAAAAACAGGATGTTGGATATTATTTTAATTCCCAAGAATCTATCTGTTAGCTAACTCGCTCATGGGTCAGCTTGTTTTCTTGAAGTTGGTCTTCATTCCGAACAGAAGTTTTTTAGAATCTTAACCGCAGAGTGTTGACAAACTGATGGCTGCTCTATTGTCGGCTGTTATGTGTGGAGTGGCACGTTGATGGATGCTAAAAAGAGGAGCAGGATAGGCTAAATTGGTGAGTAAGA
>JALEWR010000223.1 GCA_022783515.1 Prevotella sp. | reverse complement strand
CACCTTGAAACCTTCGCATTGAAGACCAACAGTTACCATCGGGTCGGGGGTCGCTAACTTCCAGTTAGGACAAATGTCTGCAGTTGAGTCGAGAAACTTTGCTGCGATTTGGTTGAGGACCTGTCCTTTGAAGGGAATTCCTTTAGGAAGAATAACGTCGAATGCAGAGATTCTGTCGGTTGCTACCATCACGATTTTATCGTCGTTGATGTTATACACATCGCGTACTTTACCGTGATAAACGCTTTTCTGTCCATCGAAATGGAACTCGGTCTTTGTTAATGCTGCCATAGCTTTGTGAAGTTTAAAAAAAGAAAATAGGTTGATTATTCTGTTTTATTCGTCTTCTTATCATGGGCATCGTAGGCATTCACAATCTTGTTAACCAATTTGTGTCTCACAATATCTCCTTGATCAAAACGAATGGTTGATATACCTTCTATATCTCCGAGAATGTCCAAAGCCACCTTTAATCCACTCTTTTGTTCACGCGGTAGGTCTATTTGTGTTAAGTCTCCGGTGATAATCATCTTTGTATTCCAACCCATACGAGTAAGGAACATCTTGATTTGAGCTGATGTTGTGTTTTGGGCTTCGTCCAATATCACGATGGCATCGTTCAGGGTTCGCCCACGCATAAATGCAAGAGGCGCTATCTGAATGATGTGCTTTTCCATCATTTCTTGCAGTTTTACTGCCGGAATCATATCCTCAAGTGCATCGTATAGCGGTTGCAGGTAGGGGTCAATCTTATCTTTCATGTCACCGGGAAGAAAACCAAGCTTTTCTCCGGCTTCCACTGCAGGGCGACTTAAGATGACCTTTTTAGCCGTTTTCTCTTTGAGAGCCTTCACCGCAAGAGCAATACTGAGGTATGTTTTACCTGTTCCTGCCGGCCCTACTGCAAAAATCATATCATCCTTTTCATAAGCATCGACCAACTGTTGTTGGTTGGCATTTCTGCTTTTGATGGGCTTTCCGCCTATATTATATACGATAACGCCTTTTACACTGTCGGCTTTTGTCCTTCGTCCTTTTATAATATCGAGAATGTCTTCACTCTCAATGGTGTTATATTTCAGCACATGCTTCCGCATGTTTTCTATATTCTCTTCAAACTGGCTCATCTCTTCTTCATCGCCTAAAACCCGAATAACGTTGTCTCTGGCAACGATTCTGAGTTTTGGAAAGAGCGATTTCACCATTTGCAAGTGTCCATTATTGACGCCATAAAATACGATGGGGTCAATGTCTTCCAGGATAATATGCTTCTCTATCAATGCTTTTTAACCTTTTATTTTCTTGCAAAATTACAAAAAGCTTTCCATATCTCCACACTTTTTAATATCTTTGTCATTCAAATAGTGGCTTTTTCCAATGGTATTAACAAAGAACCAATTTTTAAAAGGTTTTTCTATCTGTGTCGTGGTCTTGGCATTGACACGTTGTATCTTTCCTTCTATAGCCGAACCTAAGCAGGATTCGCCCCTTACAGCAGCTGCCGATAGCGTACAGGCTGGTGAAACAACGCCTATTGTTAGCGATGAGGCGAAAGACCGGTTGCAGTTGGTGGGAAAGAAGAATCATACGACTTCTTTCTTTAAAAAAGACGGTTCTTTGGTAAAAAATAAGATTTATAGCGTAGCCAATTTTTCTATAGCTTTCCCCGATCTCAATGATGTGCAACTTGCATCTGCCAATAAGTATGGCGTGCGTCCTGTGGCTGACAGAGACGAAGCTGAACATAGAAAAGCCGGTTTGGTGTATGTAGGGGCTAGTCCTTATTATTATGTGGAGCCGCTTAAGCAGAGTATACCTTATTTAGTACCCCGTGCGGCTGTCTTGTTGCACGATATTGGAACCAACTTCTTTGACAGTTTGCAGGTTAAAGGCATTCCTTTGCATAAAATGATTGTTACGAGTGTGATGAGAAGTAAACAGGATATTGCTAGCTTGAGAACTCGCAACGGCAATGCAACAGAAAATAGTTGCCATCAGTATGGTACCACTTTTGACATTAGCTATAATCGGTATATCACGGTTAATGCTCCCAATGGTCCTGCTCGACGTGCTGTAAGAAACGATACGTTGAAGTGGGTGTTGAGCGAAGTGATTAATGATTTGCGAAAAAACGAACGCTGTTATGTGAAGTATGAAGTGAAACAAGGTTGTTTCCACATAACAGTGAGATAATGCAAAGGTTGTTTTATACTCGATTTTGAGTTAGGCCGACTTGTTACTTATTATTCTTTTATTATGTATTCGTCCTTTGTCCACAACACTTTTCCTGTGAAATCATAATAATGGTCTTGTCCCATCCACTTTTGATGCGATTGTGGAGCCGATGGGTTAAGGCATTTAAAGGCTTTTTTGATGATAAAGTGGCTTTTGCGTTTGTATATTCTATAGCCCTTACCCACAAATGAGGGACGACGTGTACGCGAGTCGATGCACCATAATTCTTGTCCATCTTCCAAATAGAAAGATGCCAAATCGCCATTGTCGATGACAATAAACACGAAGTCGCCATCAGGACTAAGATAAGTGTTCAAAATCTTTTCGTAGCCTTTTGCATTGAATGTTACCTCGTGCTTGTTATTGTTCCACACATCGTAGATATACAACCGGTGATTATATGTATAAAAAAGCGAGTGTCTACTGTTATCGGTATATTTAGCCACCACACCAATATCGGAGGGTAAATGGTCGATTACAGCTTTTACTCTGTTGGCAATCGGAGTTTGAGCAATGCCGATATGAGACATTAACAATAAAAAGGATAGAAGGAAAAGCGTTTTGGTGACTTTCATTATTCTTATTTGTTACTTTATTAATGGGCCTCTTTATGTTGTATTACAGATAGTTATACTCTCTGTATGTGTATTTAAATTCAACTTTTTTATTGCTCTGTTTTTTTACTTTTTTTATCGGCCCTGTTTTTCTTTCTTGACCATCCCCACAAATCTTTCCAACCATTGAAATCTTTCTTCATAATGAGACCTAAACCCTGTGTTGTCATACTGTTCTTTGTGAAGTATCGGTCATTGGTTTGGTTGTACATTCTCACCGCCAAATTTCCACTGGGTAGCAAGAGGTATCTGATGTCAAAGTCGCCGATAAAGTTGGTGGTGGAGTTGGCGTTATCCCTGTAGCCAAACTCACCATTGAATAATAATCGGTTGTTAAGCAAACGACCGCTCAACAAACCTTCATATTGTGCGTTGTTCCAACCTTCATCGCCTGTAGAGATATTGGCACCAAAATTCCAGTTGGTGTTGTTGATAACGCTGCTCAGCACATTGTTGAGTTGTTGACTCAATGTGCCACTCAATAGGCTTTGCATAGCCAAAGACGTTT
>JALEWR010000190.1 GCA_022783515.1 Prevotella sp. | reverse complement strand
CTCCAAGTCTACGATATCGTCCATGATACGCTGTGCATAAGCCACATGTTGTTTAAACAGTTCGTAATCGAAATAAGCGTCTTTTGTGAAGGGATTGACCACATAACTAAAGAGGTTAACGCTTAACAAGCGACAACTATCGTAAGGACAGAGGGGAATTTCGCCACAAGGGTTGGTGCTTATCGTGCGAAAACCGAGGTCGGCATAACAGTCCGAGATGCTCTCTCGCTTGATAGTGTCCCAGAAAAGAATACCCGGTTCGGCACTTTTCCAAGCGTTATGCACTATCTTTTGCCACAACTCTTTTGCCGAAATTTCTTTCGCGACCTGTGGTTCATTGCCATCAATGGGAAATTGTTGAGTATAAGGCTTGTCGTCTACCACGGCTTGCATAAACGCATCGTCGATACGCACCGAAACGTTGGCTCCGGTTACCTTTCCTTCGGCCATCTTAGCGTCGATAAAGGCCTCACTATCGGGATGTTTAATGCTGACCGACAGCATCAAGGCACCGCGACGTCCGTCTTGTGCCACCTCACGAGTGGAGTTACTGTAACGTTCCATAAACGGCACCAAGCCCGTAGAGGTTAATGCCGAATTGTTGACAGGCGAACCTTTGGGGCGGATATGTGAGAGGTCATGGCCTACCCCACCGCGACGTTTCATCAGCTGCACCTGCTCCTCGTCTATTCGCATAATAGCTCCATACGAGTCGGCATCGCCCTCCAATCCGATTACAAAGCAATTGCTCAACGAAGCCACTTGGTAATTGTTGCCAATGCCCGTCATCGGACTTCCTGCCGGGATGATATAGCGAAAGCGATCGAACAACCTGAAAATTTCTTCAGCCGAGAGGGGATTGGCATACTTCTTTTCTATGCGGGCCACCTCGTTTGCCAAACGCCAATGCATCTGTTCGGGCGACTGCTCATAAATATTGCCCAAGCTGTCTTTCATCGCATACTTGTTGACCCATACTCTAGCAGCCAACTCATCCCCGGCAAAATAGTGAAGAGAGGCATCAAAAGCCTCTTCGTAAGAATATATTTTTGATTGCTCCATGACGTATAATAGCGGTTTATCTGATACTTATATACTATTTGTATAATGTCTGTATGACACTTATCTGATACAAAACTACAAACTATTTTGCAGTTCTGAAAATCATTTTTAATCTATTTTGAGCGAGGTTTTGCCTCTTAAGACAGATAGATGATGCTATGATACAAAAAGCTGATGCTGCGATGTGGAGAGGAATCTATAGCGATTATCTCTACCCCATTTCCAAGAATGCAACAAAAACTCGCAGAAGAAACGACCTTATAGCAATGATAGACTGGTTGTATCCTCGTTGTGTGTGTTGTTGCTGAAGTCATTCTAAGAGCAACGACACCCAAATTAATTCTTTAAGAGCAACGACACACACTACAGTTCACGACTCTAACGAATAAGTAATTTGTTGTGTGTATCGGTGCTTACCAATCAATACGCAGCAAACGTTTCTGTGAGTTTTTCCATCTCGACTGCGATGTTTGCGTATTTTTGCTACTCCGCCTCGAGTAAAGTGTTCTGCGTTATCTGCGTCATCTGCGAGAACATTTAAATTAAACCAAATGAGCAGAGTCAAACTTGTTTGAACGATGCCGTAGCGGAAAAACGTTGGTCAATTTCTACGATAGCGTTTATTTATCTTGACAACGACAACTTTCTTTTTAGAAAAACAGTGCAGCGAAGACCTCAATCAATTACAATCAAAATAAGTTTCTTTTACCATAAAACTGAGTTTTTTATCTTCTTGACGGGCGAAAGCATAGGTTTGAGCAGTCAATAGTTATCCTTTTACATGGCGAAAGCTATCCTTTTACACCACAAAAGCAATGCTTTTGCCATGCAAAACGATGTTCTTCAATTAGCATCTTTCAACCACTAACCATATAACCATCTAATTATCAGCCGATTATAAAAACCCCACTTTTCACCTCCGTTCTCTCTTCTTGCGTCAAAAAAGACGTTCACGGAGCATCAAGTATCACAATTTTATTGGTCAATTTCAAGAGTTCGGTCATTAGTTTTTGCCAAACCTATAAATAGCATTACCTTTGTAGGGAAGTTAACGCAAGAGATTCTCAATTAACTTCCGAAAGAAGAAAGCAATTATTTTTTATAGGAATAACGATGAAGTCATTAGAAAAACGAGTAACGATACGCAAATACACAGACGAGAACGTTGGCGACGAACTGCTCAACCGACTGCTGTCGCTCTCGGCACGCACCCAAACGATGGGAAATCTGCAACTT